>DHJK01000072.1:5598-37577 GCA_002404295.1 Legionellales bacterium UBA4722 | reverse complement strand
GCGTGCCCGTCTTTTCCCTGCGTTTGTTATGGGAAAAGACGGGCACGCACGCGGGCACGGGCACGATAAAAACTATGCAACTCGCTGAACAAGTCTAAATTCAATCCGAAATAAACCCACCCGACTGTAATTTAAATAAATTAGCATAAATCCCATTCTCTCTACCCACCAATTCCGAATGAGTACCCTCCTCTACAATCCGCCCCCCATCAAAAACTAAAATTCGATCCGCATTCAGAATCGTGGAAAGACGATGCGCTATCATAATAGAAGTACGACCCTCAATCAGCACATGTAATGCATCTTGTATCGCCCTCTCGCTTTCAGAATCAAGCGAACTGGTTGCTTCATCCATAATAAGAATGGGCCTATCCGCTAATATCGCACGCGCAATAGCAATACGTTGACGTTCACCACCCGATAATTTCACCCCACGCTCACCTACCAACGTGTCGTACTGCTGCGGCAATCCCCCAATAAAATCATCAATATGCGCTTGCTTTGCAGCAGCAGATATTTCATCTTGACTCGCATCCGGTTTTGCATAGGCAATATTTTCACGCAGCGTTCGATGAAAAAGAATTGGATCTTGAGGCACCAATGCAATGGCACTACGCAGAGAGTGAAGAGAACCCAATGCAATATCCTGACCATCCACAAAAATATGGCCGCCTTGAATCGCATATAAACATTGAAGCAGACGAATAAAGCTCGTCTTACCGCCACCAGAATGACCAATAAGCGCAACACGCTCACCTGCACGTAGAGTCACAGAAAGATTGTTAAAAATGGGTTTAGTTTTACCAGGATAAGTAAAGCTCACATTATCAAATACAATCTCACCACGTTTAATTGCATACTTAGGAAACGCTATAGACTCAGCCACTTCTGGCTTTTCCTGTAATAAAAGAATAACTGCATGCAGATCATAAGAAGACGTCAGTAGATTTTTTATATTTTCTCCAACATCACGGATATAGGATTGCATGATAGTATACGCAAACGCTAAATAAGCCATGCTCTCCACGGTTGCCAAGCCCTTAAAAAAATACCACGTCCCGCCACACATCATTAAGGCTAACATCCCAGCCAACAATAAACGTTGAATGATGCCCGCCATATTGCCCAAGTGATACGCATGCAGATTTTTAAGACGTAATTCATCAGTGATCTTAAAAAATCGAGATATCTCAGTCTGCTCTTTCGCATAGGTTTTTGTCGTAGCAATGCCACTAACGCAATCGGCTAAACTCGCACTATAAGAATCTTGCGCATCCGCATAAATACCTTGAGCAGGACCGGATATCTTAAAAACTAAAAAAGCCGTGACCATAATTAAAATACATAAATAAAGCACCATCAATACTGCCAAAATAGGAAAACGCATGGCTAAAAACACCATACTGCCAATTAAAATCACAGCAGTAGAAAAAATACGAATCAAAATCTGATCTTCGAAAACCTCAATTTGATATCGTGCACGATTGATCTTAGAAATAATGCTGCCTGCAAATGTACTAACAAAGAATCGCTCGGGTAGATGTTGTACACGCGAAAACGCATCATCAATTAATGATTTAAATAGCGTTGTTTCAAAAGAATTGTAAATTAGATATGCAAGTCCAAAAAGGATGGCTTGAAGCAGATAAACACCAATAAAAATCCCCAGCCACCTTAAAATCACTGATTTATCACCCTGCTCTCGAATTGCACCTAAAAAAGAAGAAAGCGCACTTGGCAGGTAAGATTCTATAAGAGCAGCCGTTAACATCATCAATAAAATCAGAATAAATTTTTTCGGTTGCCTTACCCAGTAACTGGCGGCAAATTTTAGAACATCAAAAAATGACAACGATTTCTTTCGGGGGGGCCATTTAGGCATGATTGAAGTAGGCATAGTGTTTTATTCTGAATTAGTCATTTTTTCATAAGCTTAACGTAAAATGACTAGTTATGCACTATCAAGCAGCTACAAGCGGGCATAAAAAGTGCACATGTTGCCAAAATAAGTGATCTTTTGCCGCTTTGTTAAGGAAACCTTAAGGTTGATTTTATATAATGATGATCCATTAAATATACAAAATAGGTATGATTATGCCAGGTAGCAACCAATCAGCCCCTCCTCAACCCTCAGAAGAATTTGAGATTAGTAGAGCCACCCGATTTCTAGAAAAAATCCCATTTCGTATAGACAGTGCAGCTAATGGCACTGTTGAAAATCTTTCAGTTTATTTAACAGATGAACAGTATGCAAAATTTATAAAAACCTTTGGTCATAATCAACGGGGTACTGACGTTAAAACATCTTGTTATACGATGATACTACAACATAATCTCTCTCGATTTAATTATGGAAAAATGATTGAAGCTGAAAGCAACCCTAATCCCAATTTTTTAGAAAGAATGTATGAGAGAGTAATAAAAGTCTCCAAGTCGATTTTTAATTTCTACTCTGATGAAAATGAACAACAAGTTATCGATTTAATGGATACATTCAGACTATGCTCAGAAGAGCTTGCAGAATTAGAGGCGCTTGTTAATAATCCTATACTGGATACAGATTTTCATAGTGCTATAGATCAACTTAAAACGAAAATAGAAAATTCAACACAAAAAATTACTAATATTCTTGACCAGCATATTTCTAACTATGGAAATAGCACTATTATCGAGAATCTGAAAGACAACCTACATAAGTCAAAAATCTTATTCTTAGCAAATATTGAATCTCAAAAACAAATTTTAAGCGATGAAAATCCTCTCACCTTAATTTTCAGCTTACAACAGCGAAGATCAGAAACCGAAGCACTCGGTACGTTTATTTCTGATCAGCTTATTCACCTTTGCGCCGCCGGCATTGATAAAATTCATCAGATAGGTGGCGGCAGAGCAAGGCATTTACATCACACACACGCTGCAATCAAATTACTGTCAAACACCAAAAGTGAAATCGATGCCAGAGCACATTCATTACATGATGTTGCGATTAATAACGACCGTTCTCCTTATTCAAAAGAAATGATCGACGAGATAAAACCAAGCACTGAAAGCGATTCAGCTTCTTCACGTTGGATAAAAGTAACCGATTTTATCGATACTGGATTAAATAATCTAAAAGAGATTGACAGGATTATATGTTTTTTAACCGGCGCCCCTATACATAATGTAAACACACATAAATATGAATTTCCATTAAAAATAGCGCTGATATTAAGCAATTTCACTGAATTATTTATTTATACTCCGATTCATTTAATATTTACCACTCTTTCCGTTTTTCTTGGAACCATTTTTTATATTGCTCCACTGTTATTGGTTTCTTCCCTTTACATTGCGTCTTCATTGATTACAGACGTGCTTTCATTTGTATTCAACACAGACCCACTTCGTAATTTTATTGATTCAACGTGGGAGAAAGGCAAGCAATTACCCGAAAGAATACGTGATTATTTCAACATTCAAGCAATTGATCAGTTTGCAAAAACATGGCATCATCAATTATCGATCGTACGTCGCACAAGAAAAACCCTGGATGATAGCTATCAACGCAATGAACAATCAGATCACACCGAGATTCTAAATAAAATAAAAGGTCATCGAATCAGTTTTTATAATGATTTATTAAGCCAGTACTCAGGAGAGTTTTTCACAAAAAAATTAGCGGATACATTTATAGGCTTCGTCGATTCAGTAGCAAATATTCCTAGAGAAATATTGTATATACTTCAACCTAAAGATGCGATTAAACGTAAAGCGGTATTTCTTAATCGCAAGGAATATATCAAAACTCTTCAAGAAAATATAAATACTGAGATAACGAAGTTAAAAAATAAAATAAATCCAGAGTACAATGAGGAAAAAATGGCAGCGGGAAACTCTATCGTGCCAGCATCAGAAGTCAAAGAGACATCATCACCTCAAATTAAAAATAATCTCTATCGACCTTTAGTCGTACCTCATCCTATGAATACAATTCCTTCCGTGGCAGAAATTCCACGTGAAATGATTATTGGCTTTAATCGAGGGATAGTCGATACTGCATTCAGAAACAATTCGGGTTCTGCTACCTTATTCTTCGTGCACTCACTTACTACGTTAGGTGCATTAGCGGCACCTGAAATCGTCAAGTTAGAAAAATTGCGTCAACTCTGCGGCGGCATTAATCATCTATTTGGTATAAATGTTTTAGAGTCAGACATGCTCAAAAAAATAATGGGCGTCACACAACAATGGCAAGTACTGTACGCCTCCTTAGAAGCCACGAAAGGTGTATTACTCGGTGAAACTGAAAAGTTGAAATGGCTATTAAATAATTCAGAAAAAATTACCTTATTTTGCCTTTGCGCCTACAGCGCAGGACAACTATTAAAATACCTACCACAACTACCCACAAATGTCATACCCGATGCCGCGAATCATCTGCATGATGTCATTAATCTCGTATTTCCTAACAAAAATTTTGCCTCTATTACATACAATAATGGTTTAAGTTATGCCGCCGGTTTTTTAAATACTTTTCCTCTTTTTATTAATCAATTCAAAGATGAATCGATTGAAGTCGGAAAAACAGGTACTCATCCTTTCAAGGATTTTGAACAAGCCATTTTTGGTATTAAATTCTTGTTAATTGTTCATTCATTATTATCACAAGGCAATCATAGCTCAGATCATGATGTTGATTTTCATCGTATTGAAAGTGAGCTCGCGCAATTAACTAAAAATTTAGATGACATAAAGATAAGTAAAGCAGATAAAAATTATCTACTTTACGCATTTTTAGTCGAAAATAAAATGTCTAAAATTGCAGAGTCAGTGAGTCATCGCTCTAAATTAAATGAAACCAAAATCATCATTCCGCATGATGACTCAAATTATAGTGCTTTCAATAAAGCACGCGAAGAACTTTACAATGCCATTTCACAGCCCGCGGAATACACAAAAATCAAAACACTCAACCAAGCTCTCAATCCAGAAAATTCACAAAATGATCCGCATAGCGGCAAACTTCGTAATAAACTCTATTTTGATTATTTAGTAGAAACTTTCAAAAAATATAACACAGAAGCAAAGAGTCATCTTGTACTTGATGAAGACCTTTATCAACGCGACTATCTCCACAGTTATTTTGCTAAAAATTGTTATGATGGCACCAATACCATCACACGATTAGTCACATTAGCCTTATTATACCCAGTCTGTATCGTATATAGAGAACTAAAACGTGGACTGGCAAAGACTGAGTGGTTTTATTCACCTTCAATCGAATATCAGGTGCAGATGGACTATGCAGCCGATAAAGCCTTATTCTTTCAAATACTGGGATTACTAGCCGTTATTGTTAAAACAGTTGCGCGTCCTTTGGGATATTTAGGCCGAATAGGACTATTTGGATTGTCTTGTCCAGTCGCATTGGTTGCTATGCTCTGCGGATTTAAACCGGATTTAAATAGGTGGGTTGATATTATTTCAAGCTCTATTGTACCTCATCGGTTTGATGGCACTTCGTGGTTACGTCCAAAGTATGCTGAAATTGCACGAGTTGCGAGCATTGATAGTGATGATTTAAATAATAATACTCGACGGTTGTTAAATAAATTAGAGGGTGATATCGCTGCTTTAGAACGTCGTAAAAAAACTGAAAACAACAATGGCGGACCTTCTTATGTGGGAATCCTAACCACATTAGAAGAATATAAAAAACTAAATAGTTCCTTATTTTTCCCCAATCCACAAATCGTTAACCAAGTTACAGTTTTAGAAAAAATTATTTCTAGTGACTTAAATCATAATATAAAAGAAAAACAAGTTACAGAAATAATCTCGCCACTAGCTACGACTCATCCTTTACGCCAACTATTCAAGCGCAGCTAAAATATCGTACAACATCATAGCCATACTCAAAAAATATACAATCTTAAGATATAAATAACGTATTTTTTTCTTTTCTTAAGATTTCCTTAAGATTAGCTTTGTACAATGGCCTCTTACAATAAAAATCCAATATCGAGACGCTGATGTTACATGCTGATACAGCCATAGAAGAAGGGATATACACCATATCAGTACCCGATACGATTAATAGCGCATTCAATGAAGCTCGAATTGAATTACGTGCTGCCATTTTACTGCCTCACGATCCAAAAAATAACAAGGCGCAAAACAGAAAAAAGTTTGATAATTTAGTTATTCTTTTTAAGAATTATAACACAGAAGCAAAAAAAGCTGAGCTATACCATCTTATTCTGGAAGACACTCAGTATCAGCATAATTACCTTCACAGTTATTACAAAAAACACTGTTATGAAAAAAGCAACACCATATGGAAATTAATTACATTCTCTATATTGTATCCGTCAAGTTTAATCTTTGCTTACAGAGAGATTAAACGTGCTCTAGCGAAGGCTAATATTTTCTATTCCACTGCAGATGAATATCAAATTCAAATGGACTATGCAGATGATAGAGCCTTTTTTTTCGCATCAAACAGCATCAATAGTGATAACCCGGTAGAAAATGCAGCTCAATTAGTAGAGAAACTGGATAATGATATTTCTGTAGAAAAGAAATTAAAAGAAAGTGGAAAAGGAGAAATTGGACCTAATACTACCTATCTAAATATCATTAGAAGATTAAAAGCGTTTAGTAAAAACAATTCAGATCATTTTTTTATAACAAGCAAAACAAATAACGACATGCAAAAAGTTTCAAATTTACTTAAAATTGCATCTAATCCACACTTGGATTATGATGACAAAATTAATAAAACTCGCGAAATAATCGAAACGCTTGAGGAAAATGACCAATTACGTCTAGCAATTTGCAGCTACAATTAATACTAACGGTTCTTACTGCACCCATCCTGAGGACATCCCAATCCTCGTCATTGCGAGCGAGAGCGAAGCAACCTAGTCTTTCCAAAGCTGATTAGTACCATTGAGGATCAAAAGCAACGTTGAAAAGACTAGGTTGCTTCGCTCTCGCTCGCAATGACGAGGCACGGGTAGTTTCACGATAAAAGCGCTGAATAGATACAAATACCTTATTTAAGACTGCTACTGCGCAAGATTAGCCGATAAATCAACTTCTGTAATAATTTTTTTATCAATAAGACCTCGTCGATATTGATCTAATGTACACATTCCAAATGCGCTACCCATCTGCATCGCAGAATAGAGCTGGGCAATTTGACTTTCTCTAATCAGATTTCGCACAGCAGGTGTACCAATCATAATTTCATAAGCTGCAACTCGACCACCGGCAGGTTTCTTAATTAATGTTTGGCAAATCACAGCCTGCAATGACTCAGAGATCATGTTACGAATCATATCTTTTTCACCCGCAGGAAAAACATCAACGATACGATTTACTGCGTGCGGAGCGGAACTGGTATGTAACGTCGCCATGACTAAATGTCCTGTTTCAGCAGCCGTGAGTGCTAAGCGAATAGTCTCTAAATCTCGCATTTCTCCAACTAATATTACATCAGGATCTTCTCTTAACGCAGAACGTAACGCAGAACGGAAATCATCCGTATCGCGATGAACCTGACGTTGACTGACTAAACTTTTTTTACTTTTGTGCGAAAACTCAATAGGATCTTCAATCGTCACAATATGGCAATACTTATTATTATTAATGTAATCGATCATGGCAGCTAAAGTAGTACTTTTACCTGAGCCGGTTGGACCCGTCAGCAAAATAAGTCCATTTGGCGCTTCTAACATTTTTTTAAAAATAGGCGGAGAACCCAAATCTTCTAGCGTAGGAACAAGTGCGGGAATGGTGCGAAGAGCCGCGGATACACCGTTTGCTTGAAGAAAAACATTTACCCTAAATCGAGCAAGGCCTGGAAGACTAATCGCAAAATCACATTCATGCGTTGTTTTAAATTCTTCAAGTTGCGCTGAATCCATAAAACTATAAATTAATTTTTCAGACGTTGCCGCATCGACAATACCTTCACCCTCAATAGGCTTCAACTCACCATCAACACGTATCAAAGGAGGTGAACCCGGCGAAAGATGCAAATCGGATGCGTTTTGTTTTAAACTCGTTTCCAATAATTGTTTAATATCCATTTTAGTCGCACCTTTGTTTGTATCTTTATTAGCATAGTATACCATTATTTAAGCTATTATCGCGCACAAACCTGCCTTCATCGTTAATGTTGTTTTAATCTATTTCATTGATTTTACGAGGAAAACACGAGAAATAGTACATTTCATACTCTATTTAAAGTCAGAAAAAATCAGCCTCCACTCTGCTGCACTTAATAACTTTTTATACTATTCACTACTTTTTTTAATGAACAGGTGGAGGATTTTTTTTATGATCTTCTTGATAATTTTGCAAACTCTCCCCTAACTTACGCATCTCTTTCGCAACTGACTTTTCCCTTCCAGTATAAAAAAATCCAGCCGCACTACCTGCTGACAGTAAACTGCCGCCCACAGCAAGACCTAAAGGCAAACTAAGGCCACCAGTCCATGGAATGGCTACAAAAGAAAAAATAACAATTGCTGTAAACGCAAACAATGATAGCGCACCAAGAACATTCTTGAATCCACTCGATTCTCCTACTGTTTGAGTAGCATTTTTAATTAATTTATTAATCAAACGTGGATTCAATGGGTCTTGAAGAGCTGCAATTGCATAGACAAGTGATTCAGCAATTTTTTTTTCTTCTTCTTTAGAGAGAGGTCGTTTAGCTGTAAGTATATTTATTTTCTCTACGATTTCTCTTGCCTGAGCTTTAAACAAATCTTGTAGATTTGGCACGTCCTTTCCATAATAAACTTCTGTCCTCTCCTTAGCAAGTTCAGATAAATGTGATTTTAAGTTAGATATAAAAGTTGGAAATAGCCCCGTCATAACTAAAGCAGATGCACCTGCTGCAAAAATCTCCGTGCACTCCTTTTGGGGGTCATAAGCACTTAAGTGAATATAACTAGAAAAACCAACATTTCCTATCGTATCTAAATACTTTATAGTATTTGAGCCATACAATTTCTCAAGCTTCTCTATAGCTTGTTGCTTCAAATCCAAATCTATTGTCATACAATAATTCTCCAAAGCGATACCTTGTTATTTATTAGTATAGCTTATGATTCACAAGAAAGGTTTAACAAGGAGAAATATTAACTGTTTACTTTTATTAACAAATTAGGAAACAAGTTATGATGGGTTCCTGCCTACGCGGAGGAAATGACACATATTATATAGAGATACAGGCATTCAGTCAGTCAAAGGTTTGAGTATTTCTCTTCGCCCTTGCCAAGTCTTCCAGCAATCGCAACGTATCCTCCCACCCTATACACCCATCCGTCACACTTTGACCATACGTCAGCGCCTCTTTTTTCAAAAGACCCTGCTTTCCTGCCATTAAATTACTTTCTAACATCACACCACTAATAAAAGTAGAACCCTGTTTCAACTGATCGATCAAGTCAGCAACAACCTGATGCTGCAATCTATAATCCTTCATACTATTACCATGACTGCAATCCACCATCACTTGCGGATGCAATTGCGCTTCTTTTAATAAACCTGCTGTTTCTTGAATAGTTTCTGCAGCATAATTAGGCGCTGTATTTGAACCACGTAAAATAACATGGCAAGCTAAATTACCTTCCGTGCGAATAATCGCAGGACTACCAGCTGATGTGATACCCAAAAAAGCATGCGAATGTCCTGCCACTTTCACTGCATCAATGGCCACTTTAATATTCCCATCCGTATTATTTTTAAAACCCACTGGCATCATGAGACCCGAAGCCAGTTCACGATGCACCTGACTTTCCACAGTACGCGCACCAATCGCGCTCCATGCAATAAGATCACTTAAATAAGCTGGAATAATAGTATCTAAAAATTCTGTACCAGCAGGCATGCCCATTTCATTTAATTCAAGCAATAGTTTTCTGGCAAACAACAAACCTTGATTGATAGCAAAGCTCCCATCCAGATACGGATCACTAATCAATCCTTTCCACCCAACTGTTGTACGTGGTTTTTCAAAATACACTCGCATTACGATACAAAGATCATCAACCCATTTATCTGCTGCTGATTTTAAAAGTGCAGCATATTCTAATGCCGCATCCGTATCATGAATGGAGCAAGGACCGACAATCACTAACAATCGCTTATCTTTTCCTTGAACAATATTGCTTATGTGATGACGTGCTGACTGAATAGTTGCAAGCGCGCTTGCACTTAAAGGTTGTGATGCCAACAACTGATGTGGTGCGACTAATAATTGATCATCACTTTTAGGGGGCTTGTTCATAAATTTAATAATGGTTTATTTTTAGCTGAATCCTTTGTAACATATCTTCATGGTTCGGGCAATTGAGGATTTCATGTCTATGAACACTCAGAAAGATGTACACCTAGTCAGTTATGCATCTAGCGTCGGAGGCCCAGGTCCCGGTTGCGGCGAAGGACCCTTATTTCTACAACAATCTACTATCTTTGCAGATCTTGCCAAAACAGGGATTGGATTACACTGGCAATTAACAACAACCCCCATCCCCGCTGACCCCTCTAAACTTGGATCAGTCCTTAGGCAATGCACTGAACTTGCAGATGAAATCAGTGAGTTAGTGCGCGATAAAAAATTTTTTATCTCATTAGGCGGCGACCACTCCTGTGCAATAGGTACTTGGAGCGGCGTTAAACAGGCTATGCAACAACAAGCCCTGGGCTTTATTTGGATTGATGCGCACATGGATAGCCATACCCCTCAAACCTCCCCCTCTGGCAACATACACGGCATGCCACTAGCCTGTTTATTGGGATTCGGCGAGCCTAGCTTGACAAATATTGGTACATCTGGTGCAAAATTTAAACCAGAAAATATTTGCTTAATAGGCATTCGCAGCTTCGAGGAAGGCGAAGCAACATTATTAAAACAGCTAAACGTCAGAATTATAGGCATGGATGAAGTCCACCATCGTGGTTTAGCAGATGTATTAACTGAGGCGATTAAAATCGCAACCACTGGCACAGTAGGTTATGGCCTCAGCATTGATATAGACAGCATTGACCCCGCTGATGCGCCTGGTACAGATGTCGCTGAAGTAGACGGTCTATCGGGCGAAGAACTCTGCCAAGCAGCTCAAATCTTTGCGAAAGATACGCGTTTAATAGGTGCAGAAATTGCTGAGTTTGATCCGAGTCGTGATCAAGATCAAAAGACAGAAAAATTGATTGCGAGACTAGTAAGTGCAATAACTCTTGGGAAATAAATATTCAGCGAGCTCCACGGGCTCGTTCACGATTGGGCCAGTGGAACTCGCTGAATAATTACCCGAATACTTACCTCGGAAAATAGAATCATCTCAATAAATCAGATATAATCTACGGTATATTAAAAAAATTAACGAGCTACCCCCCATGACTGACAAGATACATGAAATACTCACCTTTTGGTTTGGTGACTTAGGCCGCGCCGATCTCCCTACCAGCGACCGTACCAATTTATGGTTCGGTGAAAGTGAACAGTTAAAAAAACAAATGATGGAAACGTATAAAGACGAATATGAAAAAGCAACTCATAACGAATTAATCAAATGGGCCGAATCTCCTCGTGGCAGACTTGCATTGATTATTCTTCTCGATCAATTTTCCCGCTGGGCTTACCGCGACTCTCCTGACGCGTTTAAATATGATGAAATGGCGCAAAATTTATGCATAGAGGGTTTAAAGCAGAAAATGGATCAGTCACTCACCTTGATTGAACGTGTGTTTTTCTATCTCCCTTTAGTACATTCAGAAGACACTGCAAAACAAGAACAGTCCATCCAATTTTTTCAAAATTTAGTCTCACTTTCCATGACAGAAACAACCCAGGTCTATCAACTCTTTCTCGCCTATGCTTATGCACATTTCAGAGTCATCAAAGAATTCGGCCGTTTTCCACAACGTAACTCCATACTCAATCGTCAATCTACACCTGCGGAAATTGCTTTTTTAAAGAGCACTTAAAAAATCATAAATGTAAAACAAGCGTATTTCACTAGACAACAGACGTCATAATCCCAATAATCAACATTCACTTTTATGTAAGAATAAATGAGCCCTATGAGTAATAATCGAAATATTTGTCAAAAAATTGCCCTGGAACTAAACGTCAAACCACAACAGATTGAAGCCACAATCGACTTAATAGATAAAGGGGATACAGTCCCTTTTATTTCACGTTATCGTAAAGAAGTAACGGGTAGCTTAGATGATACACAATTACGTAATATCGAATCGCGTTTAATTTATTTGCGTGAACTAGAAGAGCGACGTCAAGTTATTTTGCATAGCATCACCGAGCAAAACAAATTAACCCCTGAACTTGAAAAAAATATTTTAGAAACAGACAATAAATCCACCTTAGAAGATTTATATTTACCTTACAAACCCAAACGCCGCACTAAAGCACAAATTGCAAAAGAAGCAGGACTTGAACCACTCGCACTTCAATTATTGAAAGATCCACAACAAGTACCTGAGCAACTTGCATCTCAATTTATTGATGCTGAAAAAAATATCGCAACAAGCGCCGAAGCTTTAGAGGGCGCCAGACAAATATTAATGGAATTATTCGCTGAAAATGCGGATCTTGTAGGCTACCTACGTGACTACATCTGGGACAATGGCATCGTAAAAAGTGAAGTTAACACGCCAGAAATCACAGGACAAAATGACAATAAGTTCATGGATTATTACCAATACCAAGAAGCCATTAAAAAAATCCCCTCTCATCGTGCGCTTGCTTTATTTCGTGGACAACATGAAAAAATATTAAAAGTTAACTTAATACTCACTGATGAAGATATCAATTTATGCTTAACAAAAATTTCAGACTATTCGGGCGTGCATGATAAAAAACGTCCCGCAGATGCCTGGCTAATGCAAACAGTCTCCTGGACTTGGCGCGTTAAATTGTTTTTAAAATTAGAAGTAGAGTTAATGCTACGTTTACGTGAAATGGCGGAAGAAGAAGCCATTAAAGTATTTGCAAACAATATGAAACATTTACTCATGGCGGCGCCAGCTGGCTCATTAATCACATTAGGACTAGATCCTGGCATCCGTACTGGCGTGAAAGCAATTGTAATCGATGGCACTGGAAAATTACTCACCTATTTTGTCATTTTTCCACACGCACCTAGGAATGATTGGGCAGGCTCCCTTGCTATACTTGCAAAAACATGTGCCCAATATAAAGTATCACTCATCAGTATAGGCAATGGCACTGCCTCACGAGAAACAGATAAATTAGTTATTGAGTTAAAAAAACAACATCCTGAACTGAATTTAACAAGTCTAGTTGTTTCAGAAGCAGGCGCATCAGTCTATTCCGCCTCTGAATTAGCAGCTAAAGAATTCCCAACACTGGATGTCACTTATCGTGGCGCTGTTTCAATTGCGCGTCGCTTACAAGATCCGTTAGCAGAATTAGTAAAAATTGATCCAAAATCGATAGGCGTGGGTCAATATCAACATGATGTCAACCAAGTCAAATTATCGCGCACACTCTACACGGTCATGGAAGATTGCGTTAATGCCGTAGGTGTAGATATTAATACAGCTTCAGCACCACTCTTGCAATGTGTTGCGGGTCTCAGTGAGCCTGTTGCTAAAAATATTGTAGCATACCGTGACGAGCATGGCGTTTTTAAAAATCGTTTTCAATTAAAAAAAGTGCCTCGCTTAGGAGAAAAAGCGTTTGAACAAGCCGCTGGATTTTTGCGAATCATCAATGGCGATAACCCATTAGATGCATCTGCAGTGCATCCTGAAGCTTATCCGGTGGTTGAGAAAATAGTTAGCAAGCAACAAAAATCCATTAAAGAAATTATGGGCAACACCACCCTGTTAAAAAGCATGAAAGCAGCAGACTATACTGATGAACATTTTGGGATACCGACTGTCACTGATATTTTGCATGAATTAGAAAAACCAGGTCGCGATCCACGCCCTGAATTTAAAACTGCAATTTTCAAGGAAGGTATTGAAACGTTAAATGATTTGCACGAAGGTATGATTTTAGAAGGCATCATCACCAATGTCGCTAATTTTGGCGCCTTTGTAGATATTGGTGTACATCAAGATGGATTAGTTCATATATCAATGCTAGCTGATCGATTCGTCAAAGATCCTAATGAAGTGGTTAAAGTAGGTGATATTGTTAAAGTAAAAGTATTACTTGTAGATATAGCACGCAAACGTATACAACTGACGATGCGTTTATCTGAAGCACCGGCACCTATAACTCCAAAAGCGCCACGTACAACGGCTATTGCTCCTATCGCTAAAGCAAATAAAACTCCAGCTTTAGAAACGACTTTAGGAAATGCTTTTTTGGCAGCATTTAAAAAACAGTAATAGCTCACCTCCCGTTCGCCCCATAGGCGCATCAAGCTAAGACTGAAAGCTGCTTAGTAAGTCCCTTCCCCCTCAGGGGGAAGGAAGGGAAGGGAGAGTAAAAATACGCTTTTTTCAAATTATTTTTAAATAACTGATAATAGAGGAATAAATTATGTGGTTTAAACAACTTCAATTACTTCAACTCACCGATGCGTTAAAGACACCGCTTCCAACGCTGCTAGAAAAGCTAGAACTTTTAGCGTTTAAACCCTGCTTTCCGTCGATGCCTGTCAGTATAGGCTGGGTAGCACCGGTTGACGAAATAGACAGCCCTTTAGCTAGATCTCTCAATGGCTGCATTATGCTTTGTTTACAGATCGAGGAAAAAATTCTTCCTGCGTCCGTCGTTCGGTATGAGTTGCACGAAAAAATCAAGGCTATTGAGCTGATGGAAGGTCGTAAAGTGTATCACAAAGAAAAACTCTCTATGAAAGATGAAATCACACTGACTTTATTACCTAGAGCCTTTAGCAGATACACTAAATTATACGGTTATATTGACACGCGTCATCAATGGTTAGTGATCGATACAAATAATGAAAAAAAAGCTGAGCAATTTATTAGCCTATTTAAAAAATCTGTCACCGAAAAAGTACATCCGTTTGATCTTAAGAAACTCGCACCCATCATCACGCTATGGTTAAAAGATCAAAATTATTCGTCTGATTTTTCTATAGAAAAATCCTGCGTTTTGCAAGACCCTCACCAACAAAGCCGCATCATCCGTTGCCAACATCAGGATTTATTTGCTGCTAGCATTCAAGGTCTGATTAAAGAAGGCTGCGAAGCAAAAAAACTAGCTCTTTCTTGGCAAGATCGCGTTAATTTCGTGCTTACAGATACATTTGCGTTAAGCAGTATTAAATATTTAGAGGAAATTACTTCACAAGCTGGTGAAATGGAAGCTGAAACCAAGCAACAACAATTTGATGTGGATTTTTTGATTATGATGGAGACTTTAGCGCTTTTATTAAAAGATTTATTAAGCTTAGTTGCATCACCTGCTAATACTGCGAAGACGCGATTAACCTTAGCTACCGCCTAGACTCACCTCTACCATCGTCATTGCGAGCGTGAGCGAAGCAACCTAGTCTTTTAACGCTGCTTTTGAGCCTCATAGGTTCTAATCAGCTCTGGAAAAGACTAGGTTGCTTCGCTCACGCTCGCAATGACGATGGCGGGGCAAGCGCTATACCAGCCTAGACAGATAGGTCACGGTGATGTTTCGCCTCAGCTCAACGAGCTCATATCAATAACAAATCGATACCGCACATCTCCCTTAACAGTACGCTCATACGCTTCATTAATTTTTTGAATAGGAATAAGCTCAATATCAGATGCAAGATTATGTTCCGCACAAAAATCTAACATTTCTTGCGTTTCTTTAATCCCGCCAATCAGAGAGCCCGCAATATGGCGACGCTTGCCAATAAGAGAAAACGCACCCAGCTGAAAAGGTGTTTCTGGTACACCTAATAAAACCATTGTACAATCGTATTTTAAAAGTTGTAGATACTGATCAATCTTAATATTCCCAGCAGCGGTATTAATCATAAAATCAAAATGATTAGCATATTCTTCAAACACACCCGCATTTTTTGTATTAACAAAATGGGTTGCACCTAAATGTAGCGCATCTTGTTTTTTATTTTCAGAGGTACTTAACACAGTGACTTCAGCGCCCATCGCAGCCGCTAATTTAACAGCCATATGGCCTAAACCACCTAACCCAATCACGGCAACTTTATCACCTTTTTTAATTTTCCAATGACGCAAAGGTGAATAAGTTGTAATGCCTGCACACAACAGTGGTGCAGCTTTATCCAGCGGAATAGATGCAGGAATGTTTAAGACATAATTTTCATCGACAACAATTTTAGTAGAATATCCACCAAAAGTAGGCGTTTTTCCATCTTTTTCATAGCCATTATAAGTGAGACAAACTTGTTTGGTACAATATTGCTGAAGATCCGCTTTACACATATCACAAGTGCGACAGGAATCAACAAAACAACCCACACCAACCGCATCACCGACTTTGAATTTTTTAACCGCAGAGCCCACACGCTTTACTTTACCTACAATTTCATGCCCAGGCACCATAGGAAAAAGTGAGCGGCCCCATTCATTACGCGCTTGATGAATATCAGAATGACAGACGCCACAAAAATGGATGTCAATTTCAACATCATGCTCACCAGGCTCACGTCGCTCTATTTGAAAAGGCTTTAAGGGTTCCTTTGCATTTATCGCGGCATAGGCTTGCGTCGTTGTCATTCTAATTTCTCCTATCTCATCAAAGTTAGCTGATACCCGTCGCAGGGAATGTAGCAGTTGATCCAGAAGGACCCGTCACAGTACAAATCGACGTTGTTCCTGAAGTCACTGCAAGTGAAGTAATGGTATAACTGGTTGGCATTGCTGCATTAACCAGCGCGCTTGCAACAGCCGTACAATTTGCAATAGCAACACCGTTCGCAGAATTTTCTTTACGTGCAGCATAATTAATAGCATTAGCGGATGCCAAAGCGCCAGCCACACCTTGCACAGCTGCTCTATTAGCATCGCCTGATAAATCGATAAATTGAGGAATTGCAACAACAGCTAAAATGCCTAAGATCACAATAACAATAACTAACTCTATGAGTGTAAAACCGCGCTGCTTTAATTGCATATGAAATCTCCATTTCCTTTGTCTAAGATAAAATAGCTATTGATGTGCCAGTTTGACCATATTCCATATAGGCAAATAAACAGCCAATGCCATTAATAATACCATGATTGATATAGCAATTAATAGCACAGGTTCAATCAGATCTGTTAATCTTTTCAAATCATAATCCACTTCACGCTGGTAATAAAAAGCAATCTCATTGAGCATTGCACCTAATTCACCCGTTTCTTCAGCGACGCCTAACATTTGTAATTCGATAGAAGTAAAAAGTTTACAAACACGCGCAGCTTGTAGAATACTATTTCCATGCTGAATAGCATCTTGCATAGCCATAATTTCTTGACGAGCGTAAGCATTATTAATAGATTGTGCAACTAATGTCAGCCCTTCGACAATAGGGATGCCCGAACTAGCCACAATCGCAAATGTTTGAGCAAATCTTAATAAAATAATTCTTTTCAACAAAATACCCACAATGGGCAATCGTAATTGAAATTTATCCCAGGCAAACAGGCCTTTAGGTGTCTTCAAGTAATAACGAAGTGCAACAAAAGAAACGATAGCAAAAATTAAAATCATTGGCCAATAAGTAATAAAAAAAGTTGAAAATTTTATTAACATAATTGTCAATTTAGGTAAAGGTATATTCGCTCGCGCATATACTTTTGCAAAAACTGGAATAACAAAAATATTAATAATAATGATGCCAACGAAAATGGCAGCAATGACAAATGCGGGGTAACGAATAGCTGATTTGGCTCTTTTAATCGTGCTGTCTTCTAGCTCAAGGTAACCCGTTAAATGCAAAAAAACATCATTTAAATGACCTGTATTTTCCCCCACACGCACCATACCCACGATCAACGAACTAAAAACAGTGGGATGTTGTTGCATCGCCAACCCTAAACTCCGACCAGCTCCCAAATCTTCAGCTACACTTTTCAGAACTTGAGCTAATCGTTTACTACGCGCATTATCAGCTAAGTGTTTAACGGCATTCATAATTGGAACGCCAGATTTAAGCAACGTATACATCTGTCTCGTAAATAAACTAAGGTCACTGCCTGTTACTTTTTTTTGACCATAAGAGATTGTTAACTGAGTCCAAAATGATTTTTTTTCAGTTTTTTCAGTAATCTTAATTGGGAAGATATTTTCTTTGATTAAAGATGCACTCAGAGTATCCGCTGATACGGCTGTACTTTCACCAGACACAAGCTTTCCTGCTGCATCACGGCCTTGATAGTTAAAAGTTGGCATACGTTATCATTACCTTATCATGAAACAACTTTTTCTATATTACTATCAAATTGCACATCCCCTGAGATACCTATCACTTCACTGAGTGTCGTGATTCCTGAAACAGCCAATTCTAACCCGCTAAAAACAAGTGATTTAAAATCTTTTTCATTTTTTACAAGCTGAATAAAATCCAATGTATTATTGAGACGCAACGCATTAGCAAGCGCAGTATTAATTTCTAATAATTCAAAAAGTGCAATTCGACCTTTATAACCTGTTTGATGACAATACGCACATCCTTCACCCTGTTTGAAAATAACACCGGGTTTTAACATACCTGTCATTGAAATTAACCATGTTTCTTCTTGTGGTGATATTGTATGATCTACGCTGCAATTTAAACAAATACGCCTCACCAACCGTTGTGAAATGACGGCTCGTAAAACACTCGCAATTAAATAACCTTCGATGCCCATATCGATCAATCGTACTGTACTGGTGATCGCATCATTGGTATGCAAGGTTGACAATACAAAATGGCCCGTCATTGCAGAGCGAATTGCAATTTCTGCTGTTTCATGATCACGTAATTCACCGACCATGATGATATCAGGATCTTGACGCAGTGTTGAGCGTAATATGCGTGCAAAAGTCAAATCAATTTTTGGCTCCACTTGTACTTGAGTAAGACGTGGCAATCGATATTCAATAGGATCTTCAACAGTAATAATTTTCGTATCTTCTACATTCAATTCATTTAAAATACTATATAAAGTCGTTGTTTTACCACTGCCAGTTACACCCGTAATTAATAACAATCCATTGGGCATGGTCAAAATACGATGCAATTTTATTAACATATCAGTTGGCATACCGAGTTTTTCAAGAGTCAACAGTTCAGCAGATTGATTAAGCAACCGCATTACAACTGACTCACCATACATCGTTGGCATAGTCGATAAACGCACATCAAAGTTTTTATTCTTGATTTTAATACTAAAACGACCATCTTGAGGAATACGCTTTTCTGCAATATTTAGATGCGCCATTAGCTTTAAACGCAGCGCAAGTGGATCAGCAACATTTGTTTCTTTCAACACTTGTTCATGCAAAAGACCGTCAACACGATGACGAATACGCAAAATTTTATCACCCGGCTCAATATGAATATCCGATGCACCCACTTGAACTGCATCTTCAAATATGGTCTGTAGCAATTTAGCAACAGGCGTATCAGCAGAAGAAAGGCCGGATGCTAATTGTGAAATATCGTATTCACTCTCTCCCATTTGGGTAGATAGTTTTTCAGCAAGACTTGAAATTTCAGCAGAATGACGATAAGCCACATCCAGAATTTTTTGTAAATCAACCTCTCTCACCAAAGCAATATGTACAATTTGCTTTACTTGTGACGAAATTTCATCGTAAGCCAATACGTCTTGGGGGTCAGACATACCTACTAACACACCGTTATCATCTTTTTTTAAAGCAAGGCAATGAAACCGTCGTGCATAAGATTCAGGTATCAGGTGCACTACTTCAGGATTAAATGAAAAATTTCGTAAATCAACATAGGGAATATTTAATTGATCAGAAAGCAATTTCAATAAATCTTCTTCTTTAATAAATTGCATCTCAATCAACACATTGCCTAGCTTTTTTCCACTTGCCATTTGCTCTATCATGGCAGCATCAAGCTGTTTCTGTGTGATGACATTTTTGTCTAAAAGAATTTGTCCTAATCTAATTTTTTTAACATAGGGCATAAGTAATGTTTCACCTCATATTATTGTAGGTTTTGAACACGTGACTCTGCATAGATTTTCAATTCTGGTGTCAACTGATCGCTATTGCCTGCTTTTACGTAGGCTTCCATCGCAAGCGTGGATTTACCCATACTTTCTAAAGCAATACCTAATCCCATCCACCACTTTGCATTATTGGGCTGTACTGCTAACAACTGCTCATAGAGTTTCTCAGCAAACTGAGATTTACCCTGACGTTGATAGAGCGCTGCTATAAAAGCATGATAGTCTGGATTTGTTGTTAACATAGGTGGTGCCAATTGCAATAAAGTAAGCGCCTGATTGATTTCACCTTCATCAACCAACATTCTTGCTTTAAGCACTACAAAGGGGGGGAAGTAGGGTCGTTGTTTCAACCCCGTCTTTAAGATTTGTTCTGCTTGTACCGTATTACCTTGCGTAATAAGCAATGATGCAAGTGATTCTCTGACTGCTGCATAATCTGGATCTTGACTCAAAATAGATGTCAGCATTTTTATTGCATCATGGGCTTTGCCTTCTGTAGCTAATTGCAATGCTTTTTGATATTGATCACTGACTGATATATCGGTTCTTAATTTAATAATAGCATCAGTTGGCAGTGAAGAAAAATTCTTGTTAGAAAGAGGATTAACTTGCGGTGAGTCAGGAACGTTCGTAGATAATAAATCTAATTGTAATTCAGGCAATTTACCTGCATCATTCAATTCCAAGTGCGTTAATTCCACACCCTCTTTTAATGTTAATAAAATTTTCAAATCACCATCTTGTTGGTTTACTATTTTTATCTCTTTTATAGCGCTATTCATTGCATCAATGGGTGGAATACTTGTCACTAGCCGTGCATTTTCTAGCAAAATAATGAATTGATTATTCTCATTAGTTGTAATTTGATATAACGAATCTTGACTTAACAAAAATCGTAATGAAGTGGTATCTTTGTCTAATTGTAATGTAATCGCAGTCAATATAGAAGGCGTCAAGTGCAAAGGTGTGCTCATTGGATTATTAGTTACAGTAGGCATGCTAATATTGGGTTGAATCAATGTATCCGATTTCGCATTAACATGCATTGATGCAAGTCGATGCAAGACTATCAATTTATAATTTAACATTAAAAATAATAATGCTAAAACAAGAACGGAGCCCATTATTGCATATTTTTTTTTGGCTGATTTTTTATAAGAATAAAATACAGTTGAAGGCATTGGCGGCAAGGCAATATCAGTATTGATCGGCGTATGTGCACGCTTCTCTAAATCCTTAAGCATTTGATTAATAATGCTCATCAAATAATCCCCATAGACCAATAGAGAAATACTATTGATGCAATAAAAAAACCTGCTCCAATTACCCATAATCCATATTTTTTCTTAGGAGAAAATCCTACATCACTATCACGAATCGCAAATTTTATCATTTTAGGCGTCACCTTGGACTCGCCGGCACCATATGCTAACAGAAGCGCTTTATGACATAGAATATTGATAACACGTGGTACACCCTTGCTCGCTTTATATAATATTTTTCTTGTTTTCTTGGAAAAAAGCGAACCTGTAGTATGCCCTGCAATTGCCAACCGATGAAAAAGATACGTATCCATATCTTCACGGCTCAGCAAAGGTAAGTAATAAGAAAAAGTAATTCGTTGCTTCAGTTGACGAAGATTAGGTTTATCTAAGTGACGATCCAACTCAGGTTGGCCAAACAAAACAACTTGTAATAATTTTGCTTTTTCAGTCTCTAAATTTGTCAGTAATCGTACCGCTTCCAAGCTTTCCAAGGGTAATGCCTGTGCTTCATCAATGACCACAATGATGCGTTTACCTGCCTGATGCAACTCTAATAATTTAGTATTCAGCAGGGTCAATAATTCATGCTGATCTTGTGATGTAGAAAACTCTACACCTAACTCACGCGCAATAGCTTTACGTAGTTCAAGCGAATTTAAATCAGGATTTGGAATATAGGCTGTGACATAATCATCGCCCAAACTATTTAATAATTTGCGACATAATAGTGTCTTCCCTAGACCTACTTCTCCCACAATTTTGATAAACCCTTCACCACTACGCAAACTGAATAATAATACATTTAAAGCTTCTTGATGTCCTTTTAACTGACAGAAAAAACCTACATTGGGTGTTAATCCGAAGGGTAGTTCGTTAAACTTAAAGTATTCTAAATACATTATGTTTCCCCAATAGACTCTAATAAAATGTAACAGCTCACCCCTTCAGGGGGAAGTTACTCTTTCATAACACCATGACTTCTATAATCTTCTGCTTCATTACCAAATATATTTGTCAAACCACCTGAGTGGAAACCCACATTCATATTTTGAACCGTCCGATCCTCTTCTTCCAAATATCGACGTGTTCTAGGTTTATCTACAATGATCGGTCTCAGCAAAAGCACGAGCTCCGTTTTCTTTGCAAGTTGCACCGTGCGGCGAAAGAAAGGACCAATCCCTGGAAGTTTAGAAATGATTGGTATTGCTGCAATATCTTCAGTCATCGTGTTTTGCATTAACCCGCCGATAACGACTGTTTGTCCGTTTCTAGCTCGAACAATATTATCTGATTCACGGATCGTGCTAAGAGCCAGTGGCAACGTATAGGTATTACTTGCAGCCGTTCCTGTACCACCATTACCTAATACAATATTTTTTGTTTGATCAACCACTAAACTCACTGAAGGGTGAATATGTAAAATAATGGTTCCATCACTACTAATCTGAGGCGTGACATCCAATGTCACGCCAGAGAAAAAGGGTGTCAAACTAATAGATTGCGATGGCACAGTTGCAGAACCTGTGACAATATTATTCGACGTCACCCCCGTCACAAAAAACTCATCTTGCCCTACTTTAATAATAGCCTTTTGATTATTCATCGTTGAAATGCGAGGGCTTGAAAGCACTTGTACATTGCCTTGTGTTTGTAATAAATTAATTAAAGCCCCAAAATCTCCGTTAATATTAAGTGTGAATATTGCATTATTCGTACCTGAACTGACACCATCCGCAATCACTAAAGTATCTAATGGTTTAATAGCTGTATTTGGAAAGGCTATACTATTAGCAGTCTGGCCTATCCCGCCATTGGTTAAAGATACCTTTCCAAATAAATTCCAATCAATGCCCGCTTGAAATTGATTATTTAAATCAATTTCAAGAATTTTTGCATCGATAATGACTTGACGCGTTAAACTGTTTTGAAGGCGATCTAAATACCGCCCAATTTGACGCAACTCAGGTGGGAATGCATGCACAATGACTACGCCCGCTTGTGCATTAACAACGACAGAATGGCCCGGTTGGGTACTCAGAATTTGTTTAAGTGAAAGCTCCAAATCCTTCCAGAAATTAGTTTCCGATGTAGTATCAATACTGCTGCCTGAAGGCGCTGATTGTGGAGATGAAAAGCCAGTCGGTGCTGTAGGTGCTGTAGATGAACCACCTGATCCCGTGGTAAAACCACTGACATTATCACTGATTTGGCCAGATTTTACTTGCGTTAACGATGTACCTTTACGTTTAACATCAAGATAATTAACTGCGTAAATTCGTGTTTCTAACTGTTGTGGCAACACCTCATAACCATAAGAAGTTCTATGAAACTGGTAACCATACACATCACGTACTGCTTCCAACGTTTCAGGAATCGTGACATTTTTTAAAGACAGTGAGACTGTACCTGTGACATCAGGATTCACTACAATATTATAGGAAGTTCCATTTACCAAGCTCATAAAAAATGCTTTTGCTTGAATTTTATCGGCTGAAACGTCAAATCGTCGCATGGGTGATTCTGTGGTATGTGTTAAGTTCTCAGCAACAGAGGGTAATAAGGCATCACTGACCGAGTGTGGGACACGTACTTTTCTACTCGATGCTGTTTTGTTACTCGCAATCGCTCGCACCATGGTTGATTGTATTTCATCACCCGCAGTGCCATGCGTGGCATGAATGCGTTTCGTTGTGCATGCGCTAATAGTAACGATACTAATGATGAGTAAAATACATTTTAATACACTATTCCATCCTTGCATCTTTGACATTCCCCTATCACTACTTTTATTGCGCTGGCTTCTTCACTGATTTATCAAGCAGAAACAGCGTTATGTTACCACTTGGACCCGTCAGCCGCACACTATTTAATTCAATCGCTTCAACACGCTCACCACTAATACTATCTCCCACTTTCAAGGGAATATCATTAATAACGACCACATTTCGATCAGCAGAAACCAATGTGAAACTTAAATCCAACTTACTAATATCCAATGGGCCTGTCTGAGCTTCTATATACTCGGCCGGCCGTGTTGGATCATGCAGCTCAGCATAGACATTTTGTGAAAAAACAAATAGTAATAAGTTGATGATGATCAATTTATTCATGCTTCGCTCTTCTCATGTGTGAAAATATGAAACTTGAGTGTCACTTCTGCTCTAGGATAGGTCAGCACTTTATAGTTTAAGCTGTCCCAATAAACCTTCCAAGGCAGTTTTTCTAAACGCGCCACATACTGAATAGTACTAAAATAATCTGCTTGAAATTTCATTTCAAGTTCGTGTTGATAGATAATTTCAGGAACCACTTTTACAGCATCCGCTTTATCGATTACCGGAGGTGTCCATGGTTGTATAGGTTGATCGCTGATACTTGCCAAGGAAATATTCTTATCCATATCCTCCTGCTGGCTTATAATTTCTTTTTTCAATTTTACCCAATCGCCCATGGAAATAAATATAAAGCGTAATTTTGCTAACGCTTCATCTACGCGCTTTATTCTTGTTTCTAATTGCTTCTTTTCTGCCAAAGCGTTACTAATTGATTCTGTCTTAACCGCTTTACTCAGCGTATCAACTCGTTGCTTTGTTTCTGTCAGTTGTGATTGCAATGATTGAATTTGACCTACTAATTCTGTTTTAGCAGCCCGCAGCGGATTGAGAAAAAGGAAAGCCCAAACAAAATAAATAAGCGCCAAACTGCCTAAAAAATACTGCAAGCGTCTTTTTGGATTTTGGAGTTGCTGCGTCCATTTCTCTAAAGCAGTCTGTAGCTTTGTCATAATGAAGCCTCAGGTTTTGCAGAAATTTCAAAACTAGGAGGCAATGGATTTTCTGTCACATTTTGCACTTCGAATTTATAAGTTGCAAACGCTGGCTGGGCATCCAGTTTGCTTAATGTTTTTTCTACCAATGCAGATTGTAAAGCAAATCCCTTTAAATTAATTTTTTGACTCACATTATTAAACGCAATTTCTGTCATCCAAACACCCGGCATATCGATATTCGCAAGTGCTGATAAATAAGTTGAAAAATTATTTTTACTCGTTAATAGATTTAACATTTTAACTTTCATTGACAGCTGATGCTGCAGCTCTTCTACTGATTTATTTAAAGCAACAGCATCACTGATTGGATATTGTTGATTCAGGGATGCCAATTGTTGCTGCAGGGTATTTACCTGATTATTTAATACAGCATATTGCGCCTTGACTTGGTGTTTTTGCCGAAGCTCAAGACCATAAATGAATATTAATAACAACAAAAAGACACCATATATGGCAGTCGCCAATGTCGGCGTCAGCTGATATCGAGATTTTATAGGCAATAGCTTATAAAGATTAATTTGTTGTAGCATTACGTTCATACTCTTTACGGAAAAACTCACCAATAATAGGTAAATATTTACCTTGTTGCTCAAAATCCATTTCTTGTTTGGCCACTAACTTATCACCCAGATTCAACCACTGAACAGGTAGCGCTAGCGACTGTGATAATTGATCAATGATTTTAGCTGAAATAAGTTTTGTTGCAGCAAAGGTCACTGATGTTGGGAGCGGTTGCCGCCATTGATTTTCATAATAATCAAACGAACGGTGTATTTCACCAGACAATTGATCAATACGGCTTGTTAACTCCTCGCTTTCACTCAAACCGCCCAAACCAAATTCTAAACTACGTGAAAAATATAAGTTTTTTTGATGGGTAATAAGCAGTTGAATTGTCGCGTTTTGTACATAAACTAATGCATGACTTTGATCATTTTGCTCAGATAAAGCCATCATATTACGTAAGGCCAGTTCTGGAATATCTATATAAGTTAAGCGCAAACCAGAAGCTTTAATATCTTCACTGATTTTTTGCAAATAACTACTCTGAGCCGCAACAACCATAATCTTATTCACTACACTCAGCTTACTGAGAGGAATTTCAAATTTATCAATCACAACATCGTCCAAAGGAAAACGTAATGCATCTTTTATTTTCCAACGTATGGCGGCTTGAAATTCACTCGCTGTAACGGGTATCGCATCCGTTTGTATCAATTGATAATCATGGGGTGCCAGCACCCATGAACAATTCACTTGTTTAAGCTGATATTGTTTAACAATCGCTGAGAGCCGTTCTTTCAAACCCTCTTTGGCGTCATAAGGATACGTTGCAAAAAAATCAAGTACCAGTTTATCCATGGAGTTACGTGTATAAGCTAAAGAAAATTCTGTGGGATAAATAGTGATACAGACATGGCTTGATGACATTGGTAACAGCTTTTTTTGCGCAATAAAATGCTGCAATTGCTGTATCCTTTTATGATATTCACTCATCATCCTATCGAGCACGACATGTCTTCCTGTTTGGCATATCACTGTGTATAGTATTCTCTACCAAATAATCTAGTTTTGCTATTAATTAATTATTTGTATTTATTCAGCGCGCTCTTATCGTGCCCGTGCCCGTCTTTTCCCAGATGTTATGCAGGAAAAGACGGGCACGGGCACGATGGGTGCAGTGTAACAAGGATGCTTGCGTGCGTAAAATTCAAGGCTTTACTTTAATCGAAGTCATTATAGTCATCGTCATCGTTTCAATACTGGCGGTTGCACCTTTTGTTAGCATGCCAGGTTCTGGCCTCAACCTCAGTGGACAGGCTCAACTACTAGCCAATGATATTCGTTACACACAATCTTTATCCATGACAAAAGCACAACGATACCGATTGGTGATTACGGCCGGATCAAATAGTTATCAAATTTTAAATACCGCGGGCACTGCAGTACGTCTGGCTTCAGGAAATACAATCGCCACTCTCAATTCTGGTATCTCATTTGGTACTTTAACTAATTTACCTAGCAGCTTGATTGCATTTGACGGTGATGGCATTCCCTATACCACGACTGGCTCGCCAGGCACCGCACTTTCCGCAAATGCAAGCATCGCTTTACAATCCAGCGGCAGCACCACGACCGTCGTGATTACTCCGTTAACAGGTAAGGTAAATGTACAATGAAAAAATATGAAGGCTTTACTTTAATTGAGCTTATTATGTTTATTGTCATCACTAGCATTTTAGCAAGCGCCATTTTATTGTCTTTTGTCACAGTTATGAGTAAAACACCCCTTATTTTACAAAACACCATTGCCAGCCAAACTGCTCAGCAATGTGCTGAATGGTTTTTAGGGCAACGCCGCGTTAGTGGGTATAGCAGTTTCACCTGCAATGCAACAGTACCCACTTTCTGCACTACACCCGCAGGTTACACAATCACCTCCAGTTGCAGCACAACCACCATCGCGGGCGATAGTAATTATGAAACGATTGCAATTACAGTCAGCGGTGCTGGTGATGCGGGATTAAATCTTTTACTTGCGAAGTACTAATGATGCAAAAACAACGTGGATTTTCGTTAATTGAATTAATCATGGTCATACTCATTCTTGGGATCATCATTGGAATGTCCTCTCTTTTATTGTCTCAAGGATTTAATGCGTTTTTTAGTAGTGAAAATATATTAGATGCTAATTCGCAAGGACAAGTAGCGATGCAACGCATGGCTCGCGATATTCGGCTTATTCGCTCACCCGCAGACATCACGACCGCAACGTCAGGGCAACTTTCGTTTACAGATATTAATAATAATACTGTCTCGTATGTATTGAGTGGATCGAGTTTAAATGTAACACAAAACGCTAACACGCAGACACTGGCTGTTGGCGTAAGCAGCTTAACATTCACCTATTATGATGCAACGGGAACCACGCCACCGGCAAGTACCGCTGTCACACGTTATATTAAGGTGGCTCTCGTTATCACACAAAATAATGTCAATTATACTTTGACATCGGCTATCTATCCGAGGAATTTAGCATGATCTCACTCAATAATCAGCGAGGGTTTCTTACCATAATCACAGTGACATTGATCGTGATAATGGGTTTTCTTGCTGTCTCTATGGCTTATGTATTTTCAAACAGTGCAACTTCCACAAGTAATTTTCAAAGTGCTAATCGTGCTTTATATTTAGCTGAATCGGGGCTTGAACAAGCAACACGTGCATTACTACTCCCCACAGTAGCCTCTCGCGATAGCTGCACAGCAATGAACATTACCAATGCCGCTGTTAATGGCGGAACCTATACCATAACCGCCACAGCGCCTCTCGCAGCGCCCTCTCCACCCACCACCATCAGCGGCGCTTTAACCAACTCTGCAACGACTATTCCAGTGGCAAGCACAACAGGTTATCAATCAGCTGGCCGCATCATGATTGATCATGAACTGATAAATTACACTGCAGTAAACGCAACCAATTTTTTAAATGTAACACGGGGCGTCGATAGCAGTACGGCTGCTGCACATGCGTCTGGAACTGCCGTTGGACAATATCAATGTAATTTAACTTCATCGGGCGGCGCACCCACGTTAACACCCACAAATCCGGGCGATCCAGGTGGTGCACGAACACTAAATCAAGCAATTCAATTACAAGAAGCATGGGCTGTAGGCAACAAGCCTGCTGCAGCTACTTTTACATTTATACATTGGAATAACCCAACAGAGGTAGCATGGACTAATGCATCCGTTGCATCCGCAAGCTCGGTCATTCTGAGTAGTATCTCTATGATTTCATATGATGATGGATGGGCGGTTGGGGCAAGTCGTACATTTGCTCACTGGAATGGCAGCACGTGGACATCCCAAACGCCTGCAGCCATTCCGAATGTAACAATGACAGGTGTGTTTTGCAATGCCTCAAATGATTGCCATGCAGTCGGGCAACGCGCAGCCGGTAACTCCACATTGGCTCGCTGGAATGGTGCAAGCTGGACTTCTCTGACGGCGACCGGCAGCACAAACACTAATCTCAGTAGCGTGAATTGTGATAACAGTAATGATTGTTGGGCAGTAGGCGCTAGCAACACATTCTATCAATGGAATGGTGCAGGATGGACTGGTGTGAGCGCTGCCGCACTTACCGGCTTTACCTTCAACGGCGTATTTTGTAATTCAAGCACGGACTGTTGGGCGGTGGGTGCTACTAATATTTTTGGCCGTAAAAATGGTGCATCTTGGGCAAATGCCACAGTCACCGAAAGAGGTAGTATCCCGTCAGCACAATACAATGGCATTGATTGTGTTGCACCATCGGATTGCTGGGCTGTGGGCAATACCAATGCAGCAAACAATTTATTTGTACACTGGAATGGTACTTCTTGGTCACGCAATGGATCCAATCCATCTCCTGTTGTGAATTTACTTGGAGTGGCCTGTGCAAATACAAATGATTGCTGGGCAGTCGGTGCCGTATCAGGCGCACAAGGCACTTTTTTTCATTGGAATGGAACGAGCTGGTCGAATTTTGCTGTGAGTGGGATGCCTAACGCGCAATTAAACGGTATTGCAATCATAGCGCCTAACAGTCAGCCTTGGAGTGTTTGGTCTGAGAATTTTTCGTGAGTGGATAGGAATTTGAATGAAATCATTTTTTAATACGCTAAAACCTTCTTTATTTTTTTTCTTATTCTACGCAGTACTCGCGACCTCACTCTTGGCACCCATTTCGTCCGAACAAGCAATCCCCGCAATTACTGATTATGCTAATCACGTTGCCAATGTCATCGAAGCAAAAATGGCACTCGCAGAAGGTCAGTTTCCATTGCGTATCGCACCCATGGAACTATCTGGCTGGCGATATCCAAACTTCCAATTTTATTCACCCACAACTTACACCTTTGCAGGCATTGTCTACCGATGGCTAACTCCCAACAATCCAATCATAGCCGTTAAATTCACCATGTGGCTTGCTTTAGTCATGGGTGGTTTATTTATGCAACGTCTAGCGTATTGGCTGACCAAGTCACGGCCTGCGGCTTTACTTGCTGGTATCGTTTATCTCACTGCTCCTTATTACACAGTAGTCATAACCGGCCTTGGCAATTTATGCGAAACGCTTGCATTAGGCATTGTACCCGCTGTGATTTATTATTCATTACAACGCTATCTACACTATCAAAATAATAAATCGCTCATACAAACAGGATTAGCATGGTATCTATTAATCACTATACATATGGTCACTTTTGCCTATACCGCTTTATTTGTTGCAATCTTATTATTACTCGTTACTTTTAAAAATAAACGACATTGGAAAAATTTATTTGCAACCTTCACAGGCATTGTTTTTGGATGCCTACTTGCAATGTGGTTTCTAGCACCGATTGCTTTATTAAATAAATATTTTATAATCGCTCAAACGTTTGTGAACCCCGCACAATTTCAATCATTTGGTCCTCAGCTTTCAACTTTATTATTTCCGGGCCATATATCTTTTCAAGGTCCACTGGGTAGTAATCATGTTGCTATAGGTTGGCCTGTCTTAATCGCCGTAGGCTTATGTATTTATGCATTTGCAAATAAATTACGCGTTTCAAACATGCGCGCTAATTATTGGTTGCCGCCATTACTGGTTCTGTTTTTTTTAGCGTTTATACTAGCATGGTCTCCTATTCATTTTTTACCATGGACACCTTCGGTATTACTCATTGGCCAATATTGTTGGCGATTGCTGGACCAACTCATCTGGATCGGCGCTTTATTATTTGCGTGGGCCGTCAGTTGGTTATTTAAAAATAAATTGGATTTAAAACAGACTGTCATCGGCGTACTACTTTTAATCGTGACTGCAAGCGCCTCCTTTCCTCTGCTCTTTTCAGCTACTTTTAATATTAATTTAGCCGATTTTATCAAAAAGCCATATCAACCCTTTAATCCTGATGCCTACACGATTGAATTTAATAAACAGACTGGTTTTATTGATAAAATAGATACCATGCGACTGGATACACTCATGTTGAATAACACATTACAATTGAATGCTGCTTACGCGATCCCACAAACATTAATACACTATGCAAAAACACCTAAAATAGTCATGAATGGAACAGTACCCGATTTATTGCAGAAACATACGCAACTCAAAACAATATTAAACGGTACAACGATCGCAACATTGAATCTTGTGCCTGGAAAGTTTCATTGGGAAACCCCCTTAAATTCAACCATCCTGTCTAAATTTAATAATAAAAAAATGCTAAATTTACAATTCAAGAACAAACTCACTTAAAACTATTTCTATTGCAATTGATGAACTCGCATTAACTGGGTTTTTACAAGCACCTGACACATTAAATGTGAAGGCAGTGCAACCCTTTTGTCATCTACAAAAAGCAACCACGATTTGCAAAATAAGTGTGCCTAATAAAACGAAACTCGTAGAACTTCCCATACTCTACTATCCCAAGCTTTTACATATTACATTAAACGGGCAAACTGTTTCTTATAAAGGAATCGTCTACCAAAATAATTTAATCGCGGGTATTGAGCCTGTAGCAGGACAAAGCAACCTGATTACTATCCAATTTACGGGCTTAATGTGGGCGAATATTGTTAGTTGGCTGAGCTGGATTTCTTGGGCTGGATTGTTGATTTACTATGTAATTCAGCTTAGGACACCTCTCCCCTTGTGGGAGTAGGTCGGCGCGGAAGGCGGGGGGGGGGGGGGGG
>DHJK01000072.1:0-5481 GCA_002404295.1 Legionellales bacterium UBA4722 | reverse complement strand
GTCGACCTCTCCCACAAGGGGAGAGGTGTCCTAAGCAGCTGCGCATTTATAAAACTGATATACCGGATGCTAGTGCGCCTTCGCGAGAATGACATATTGAGGAGGGGGCTGAATAGTTACCAGCGAATTTAAGCACTCGCCGACACCTTAACCAGTCTTTTATAAGAATGATTCACAACCCAGACACCGAGTAATGCAATCAAAGCACCTATGAGTGCAATCACGGCAGGCACTTCACCTAACCAGATCCAGCCAATGATAGTGGCGAATATAGGCATAAAATAGAGAAAACTGGCGGCACGTGACGCAGGAATTGTACTGAGCGCATAACTCCATGTTGAATAACCAATCACACCCGGAAAAAGCCCAAGATAAAAGACAATCGCGGTTGCTTTAAAAGTGGTATGTTGCAAGTCATGAACTAAATTAGGTATAAACACTAATAGTACAATGGTCCCACCCCATATCGCATACGCTGTTAAATGTATCGCTTTATATTTTTGTAATAATGGTTTTTGCAATATGTTATAGCAACCCACTGCAAAACAGGCAAAAATAACATACAGTATACTCAGATAAAATCCAAATTCTCCATGATGAGCTAATGCAATCAAGCTCACCCCCACAGCACTAAGACACATGCCTAAAACTCCAAAACGGTTAATTCGCTCACCTAGAAACAAGATGGCTAACAACGTTGTCACAACGGGTATTTGACTTACAATAAAACTGGCCATACCAGATGGAACTAAAACCTCTCCATAGTTAAGCGCAATATTATAACAACCAATACCAATAGCACCCGCAAATAAGACTCTATACAAATCGCGCTTTTGAATAGGCAAACGTCCTTTACGTGATCGATAAAGCACAAAATAAATGGCAACTGAAGAAATCAACAAACGCAATAACGCAAGCCCACCCGGCGAATAACCCTCCAACCCTGCCCTAATGGCTACAAACGCAGAACCCCACAGCACCACTGTAGTCAATAAAGCTAATTTCGTTTTTAAAGTTAATGACGTCATTTACCTTCCTCACCCATAAAATAATCTTGTGATTGCATTTCCAATAATCTTGAATGCGTACGCGTGTATTCCAACACCATAAAGCCCCTGTTATAAATGTCTGCCACGGGTTCTTGCGCCGAAATCACTAATTTAACCCGTGCATCATACAACACATCTACCAAGCAAACGAACAAACAAATCGTATCTTTTTCTTCTGGTGCGATGATCGGAATATCACTAATAAACACCGTGTTATATTTTTGTGCAATCACCAAATAATCGTTTTGACTGCGCGGCACAGTACAAATTTCTTTAAAATCAAACCAGATTATATCGTCTGTATGCTTCTTAATGTTTATAATACGTTCATTAATAAGCACACTCGTTTCAGCATAGGACTGGCCTTCAGATAACACATTAAACGTATTTTCCATATTTTCATCGGCTGCTTTACCTAACGGCGTGTAAAATACGCCGGCTTCCTGCAAATGGCGTAGACGATAATCGACTTTACTCTTAATATTGATCACTTCTGTGCTTTCTTTAAGCAATGCAATAGCAGGTAAAAATTGCAGGCGCTGCAAGCCATATCGATAAAGATCATCGGGTGCAATATTAGAAGTACAAACTAAGCAAACACCATTCGCAAATAAGGCTTTGGTAAGCCGGCCGAGTATCATTGCATCTGCAATATCAGATACATAAAATTCATCAAAGCAGAGCACCATCGTATCTTTAGCCAATTCAGCTGCAATCACTTGCAGCGGGTCAGACTCCCCCTGATGCGAAGTTAACGCTTGATGGACACGTTGCATAAATTGGTGAAAATGCATCCGTTTCTTTTTCTCAAAAGGCAGGGTATGAAAAAAACAATCCATCAAAAAAGTTTTGCCTATCCCTACGCCTCCCCACATATAAAGCCCTTTGACCAAATGAGGATGCCGAAATAACGCCGTAAAGCTAGAGCGCTTTTTATACTCTATAAGAAGGTCGCTGAATACACGCTGCAAACTTTGCAAAGCCATTAATTGCTGTTGATCTTCAATGATCACCCCTGCTTTGCATTTTTCGTTATAGTAATCTAATGGTGTCATTCTCGTATTTACCTGCTAATTTAACTGTTATAATACTATCATTAATCTTTATTCTGGCGGTATCCAAATGAAAATATGTCCTTGTAATTCTGGCAAACAATTTACTGACTGCTGCGACCCTTTTATTAGCGGAAAAACACTCCCCCAAACACCAGAACAATTAATGCGCTCACGGTATTCTGCTTATACCGCTGTTAATATCGACTATATCGGCCGTACTATGCGTGGCGCCGCTCTCAAAGATTTTAATAAGCGTGAAACTGAAAACTGGGCACGACAGCTAGAATGGCTAGGGCTTGAGGTTCTTGACACGGGCATGAAAGATCATGACGGGTTTGTAGAATTTATTGCAAAATATTCGAGCAATGGCAAGGCTGAGCAGACTCATGAACGTAGCGAATTTCATCGTAAAGATGGGAAATGGTATTATGTGAATGGTAAAGATCCTTCGAGGGGTGAGCCGGTTCATGTTGAGAATAAAATTGGGCGTAATGATCCGTGTGTTTGTGGGAGTGGGAAGAAGTTTAAAAAATGTTGTGATGGGAAGGTGAGCTAGCTCGCAACAAAGAAAGTATTAGCTCACCCCACCATCGTCATTGCTGTAAAGGTTACATAACTTGATGACAAGAATTGTCATCAACAATGAACCCCAGACCTGTCGTCCCGCAAAATTTTCGTCAACAGGTCTAAATAAAAACACTGCTCTCGCACGAAAATTTGTGCGGGATCCGGTTACAGCCTGCAGTACTAGAGGACGTAACCAGACCCCGCACAAATTTTCGTGTCAGACCAGTTTTTTTGTCGAATACTTAGGACGAAAATTTTGCGGGGTGACAGCTGTAGTTCATGAGAAGCCTTGTCGTCAACGAATTACGTCACACTTTCAACAATGACGACCATAGGTATGAGCTGTTACCACAGAAAAGGGGCAAGCTGCTATTCTACTCCCCCCCCATCGTAACTATCTGTTATTAATAATCACTATCACCCGTCGCTGTATCCTGGGTATCTTCATCACTACCTGGATTAGCATTGGATGCATCACCCGTTCCACTTGGCATATTATTTGTATCAGTTGACGCTGCGCCTGGGTTTGCAGCACTATTGCTGTCCATAGCGCCAGGATTTGCGTTGATATCGTTTGTAGCGGGCTGGGTACCTGTTGCATCATCTACAAGTTGAGTATTGAGAGCTGAAGGGGTCGCATAGGCGATTGAAACTGCTAATAAACTAGAAACACCCATAGCAACTAACGTTTTAACTTTCATTCAATTTCTCCTAATGTATATAAAATATCACGGGGATATAATCTAATACTAAATCGAGGTTTCTACCACCACTATTTTTACATAATCCAGTTAGATCTTTTCGAAGTGCGTAAATTTAGCACTATTTTGCTGCTTTTTCGTGAACGTACCCGCGCCTCGTCATTGCGAGCGAAGCGAAGCAATCCAGCTCGAAAGCAATGCTTAGTACAACTAGGCCAGTCTTCTGAAGCTTTGCTTTCGAGCTGGATTGCTTCGCTTCGCTCGCAATGACGACTTTAGTTTTAGCAAAATTTGTAGGGATGGCTCAGCTCGCAATGACGAGGATGGTGGCACATTCACGATAGGATCAGTGAAATTCGCTGACTAATATTACCAATCTCTAGCCACCAAAAATGTAGTATACAACTCTTCCTCCGGACTACCCAGCTCCGGATGCCAATTGTATTTCCAAGTCACACTCGGAGGTAATGACATTAATATAGATTCTGTTCGGCCACCCGACTGCAATCCAAACAACGTTCCACGATCGTAGAGTAAATTATACTCAACATAACGCCCACGACGATAATGTTGGAAACTTTTTTCCCGCTCGCCAAAAACATGATGCTTACGTTTCGCAATAATAGGCTGATAAGCTGTAATAAAATGATCACCTACGCTTTGCATAAATGCGAAACAACGTTCAAAATCCCATTCATTTAAGTCATCGTAAAATAAGCCGCCGATGCCACGCGGTTCGTTACGATTTTTTAAATAAAAATAGTCATCACACCATTTTTTATAACGAGGATAAACGCCAGATCCAAACGGTTCGCACGCTTTTTTTGCAACAGCATGCCAATGTTTACAATCTTCTTCAAAACCATAATAAGGAGTTAAATCAAGACCCCCGCCAAACCACCAACACGTAGAACCATCGGCTTTTTCAACCGAAACAAATCTAACATTCATATGTGCAGTGGGAACATAAGGGTTTAGAGGATGCGTAACTGAAGAAACACCTAACGCTTGAAAAGGGCGCGCAGCAAGCTCTGGTCGTTTTGCAGTGGCAGCAGGTGGCAAGGACAGGCCTGAGATATGAGAAAAGTTAACACCGGATTTTTCAATAACCGCGCCATCTGTTAGCACGCGGGTCAAACCACCACCGCTTTCTTTGTGTTCCCACTTATCTTCAATAAATTTAACACTGCCATCTTCTTGTTCTAAAAAATCACAAAGACGATTTTGTAGATCTAGTAAGTATTTTTTTATAGAAGCAATTGCAGTCATTGTATCTATCGGTCTCTATATAACAGCTGGATCAAGGATATATGCAAGACCTGCTGTTAATACTTGCAAATTACCTGTTTTGCTATTGCCCTTGGCTATATTCCATTGCACATTTGCAGCAATACTAGGCGTAAAGAAATATTCTGCACCTACGCCTGCAAATAACCCGGTAGCTGATTGAGCTGATGTGTTAAAAGTAAGGCCGTATGTCGCAGCACCATTTGAATCTATAACCCCAATTTGAGAATTAATTCTTGCGACACCCACTTTGCCAAATAATTCAAAGCCAGAACAACCAAATGGCAATATCCCCTTAGCTGCCACATCAATAGAAGTATGGCTATCTCGCGCCACTGTCTCTACTGGAGAATTTAAACGTGTAGGTGCATAACGGGCATAACCTGCTTCCAAGCCAAAATAAGGCATGAACTTATAACCCACATTCACATCCCAGCCTTTTCCTGTATTTTTCACTGATGAAACGCCAGGATAGGATTTGCTGGTTGCTTTTGACATACCTATATTGCCTTCCAGATACCATCCAGTTGGAAATGCCATCACTGCATTGGCAGTGGACATGATGCCCAAAAGACTTAAAGTACCAACTGTTTTCAATAACGTTTGTTTCAAAATAATACCCTCCTTATATTTTAGGTCGTGGGAACACTTTACCTAAGTTTAGGTTAAATTGGTAGCGTAAAACCATTCAGCAAGTTCCACTGGCCCAATCGTGAACGTGCCCGTGCCCGCTTGCGTGCCCGTCTTTTCTTATCGCTCGCTCATGTAATTGAAATAGGCAAGAAAAGACGGACACGCACGCGCTGAGCTATCCCCACAAAT
>DHJK01000181.1:3922-22847 GCA_002404295.1 Legionellales bacterium UBA4722 | reverse complement strand
CTACTTTGCTGGGGCAAGATCAGCAATTGATGGAAAAATACTCGAAAAAGAAGGATATTATATACGAAAACAATTTCCGGTAGACTTACTTTATTCACGCGGATTATCTCGTAAGCTTTCTAAGGCGTTAAAAGATGAGTTGCAAAAATGCTTGTATGAACATGGCAATCGTCATCAGTCTGAATATAAAATGAGTGAAGCTGAGAGTACATTATTTGGGAAAAGGAGAATTCTACCAGTAGAAAATGGGTTGAACAAATCGCTTAGATTTATTAGATAACCTGAGTTATGGATAAGAATGCTGCCTTATTCATAACCCGAGTTAAATAAATTTTAATAAAACGGCAATATCTTATCAAAATTTACCAACGGGACAAAACGTAATAGTATAATCTGTATTATTCTTAATATTTCCCTTAGGTTGCATGCACGTAAAAGTGCTACTAGGGTCATCATAGGGATACGTATAAAGTGTCGAACAACCCTTTTTTATCCATTGTAGCGTAGGTTGCACTGTCTTAACCCAAAAAGAATTAATATTCTTACACGGCTCTCCAGCAGGAATAATCTTAATACCTACAGTTTGCCACTCTACACAACCGCAACAATCATTAAGAGCCTTGTCCTGATAGCAGGAACCAATCGGAGCACATGCATATAAATTTTTCATTGTATATTGCTGTTGAGGTGTCTCCAAATTCTGGTTGCAATAAAAAGGCACTCCATAATTCGAATCATTGCCACATACCTGATTCGCCGTCCAATAACCCAAGCGTTTGCCGCATGTTTTTTGCATGAGATGTTGATGTCCTGGGTTAAAACTCAATCCACATTGTTCATTTGGCTTTGTACACGTTTCATCTGTGGAACAAGATATGCCACCATTTTGTACCCAAACATAATCATTAAGTGGTGGAGTAAAATTCCAAGAACATGCACCTTGAGATGAACTAGGCACTATTGCTCCTGGACTTCCACAGTTATAAGAATTGCTAGCACCATTTGTGGGAGACATGGAGACTGGAATACTAATTCCATTAATGACTTCTACATCATAAAAATCAGAGAAATCACTATTGAAGGTAAATTCTGCCTGTGTCGCAGGTTGATTAAATCCTCGGCTTGGATTGCAAGCGAGGGCATCATCGCTACAAGCAGCTGTTTCACATGGACCATTACCACAACCTGTGCGCCCCGCTACAGCACCACTCCAGATTATGCCATTTTTATATTGAGGAATAGAAACTGAATTACTACCCCCATTTACAGATAATTCATATTTTTTATCAACAGGTGCGGGATTATTCCAAAAACACTGACTGATAGAGCCTGTTTTTACACAAGACGTTCCAAGCTGACAGTCTGAATTGGAGTTACATAACGTACTCGTTTTATTGACATTTATAGCTGAACCGCCTGCAAATCCAAACCACACAGGAAAAGCGCAATGATTAACAAAAGTAATCATGCGATCTGCCGCAGAGACCTGAGAAAAAAGAAGAGCTAGTATTATGATTAGACGTGATTTCATAACAACTTTCCTAAAACAATGAAAACATCTTAGGTTAGTATAGCATCAAAAGTGGTGTCTACGAAAGTGAGGCAGCTCATGAGATAGCTCATTTTAAGCTCACTTGAATCTGTTCAAGACTCAAGTGAGTATTAACCTACTGATAAACGAGCACTTCTACATTGTTGGAGTCACAGCCTGTCTTTGTTGTGGTTCGTCTGAAACGGTTGCAGTGGGTGAATGTTGAGGTGAGGCAGGTGGCGTACTAAAAGAAGCATATCGATTGCGCTCACCACCACTATAGACTCGCATAGTAACTTGCCCTTGAGTTTGCTCATATTGGTTATCTTGAGAAAGCACATGATTACGGCACTCAGCATAAAAAGCCTCAGACTGAGTGATCACTTGCGCATAAAGCTTTCCAGTTACACCGGGCTTAGCTTTAGATTCCATCGCTTCAGTGATATTGTGAATAAGGATATGACCTTCATCCCCACTCACATCAGTGCTCACAAATAATAATGCATTTTCAATACAAACTGAGAGCGTCACTTCTCGACTATTAGGTGTTTTATTTGCAACTTTAACAAAACCACCTGCTAACTCCATGTTAAATGCAGTTTGGAAAAATTTATTGATAGGTGATCGACCACCATTTGGTGTTCTTGCATTAGCTTCCCCTACAATAGAATCAGCTACTTTATTGAATTTTTCATGATTAAGTTCTTGAATGTCTTGGGCCAATTCATAAGGTATCAAATCAGGATCTGCATCTATTTCTACCCTATGCGAATATCCGTGCAGTTGCACATGACTATCCGTTGCATAGTAAAAGTAGTATTTTTCAAATTCATCAGATTTTTGCAATTCAATCACCGTATTTTTGAATGCGGCTCTTAATTGATGCGCTAAATCCGCGTGTGGCACTTGCTGATTTTCTGATTTTTCTTCCTTTATTGGATCTAAATCATCTAGAGCTTGAACTTGAAGTATTTTATTGGTGGCTTCTACCAATATTTTTTGATGATCTTCATTTCTAGCATCATAGGTAGACATGATCTCCTCTTCCGTTTTAAAAGGATCAATACCGGTGTTATTTAAAGCCATGCAGAATTTTCTAACGTCTTTTTTTGATTCTGTAAATCTTTCCCCGAATTTACTTAATTCATTATTCAACCGCATCATTTGATCTGCATTATTAAAATCTACACTTTTCAGTAGATCTTCTGAAGATTTTAAAGGATCAATATTAATCTTAGCTAATAAGTTATAAAAATCTTCCATATAACTTAAGCTTGTTTTTTGAGTGTCATACTCTTTTAGAGCTAACCGAGGTTTTTCTTCAGGGTTAAATAATTTCGTTTTCAAACAGTTTGAAACAAGCAGCGCATAGAATTTAGCCACTAACTGTGTACTGTCTCTCAATGTTTTATATGAAACGACATCATTCCCTTCATTATCTTTTACGAATGCATTTTGGTTATAAAAAGCATGCGGATCTTGAAACTCTTTCGGTCCTTCTTGCAATAAACCACCAGAGAATATTCTAATAATCTTTTCACCTTCTTTGTGATCGGCCACAGGATGGTGATCACTGACCTTTTTACCCGTCGCTAGGTTTTTTTCACTTCCTTCGACTGGCAAAGGTTGACTATTAACAACAGCACCATTAGGCAAGTCATCAGCCTTTCGAGCGACAATCGTTTTTGCTTCAATTTTTGCACTTGCATCAGCACCTTTTTCTTGCTGGTTACTGACAGTACTTAGACCTAAAGATTTATCTTGTTCATCTCTAGCGCCGCGTTTTTTTATCTTTGGCTTTGAAGGCTTCCATCTTGCAACCGTCACCAACGTTATCTTGTTAAGTACCTCTTTAATTTCTTTATTTAAAACCATTCGCCCATTTTCAACTTGAGGTTTTCCATCTTTAAGCACAACATGATTAACCTGGCTATCACCACCAGAATAAATAAATTCATGCTTCTTGAGAAGTTCTACTTGAATTTGTGCAATGAGATTGTTTTCTCTATCTCGAGTATCTCGTTTTTCTTTTTCAGGACCTGATGTAAGATGATAAGCAAACACAGGTGTTTTTCCTGTAGAATCTTCAGGATTTGGTACGAAAGTTAGACCTATTTTGATAGTACTTAGTTTATTCGCTGCTAGTAATTGATCAAGGTTGATACCATAATTAGCTAGAATAATTTTTTCAATCGGCGCATTGCTCACTGTCAGAATTGCAGGAGCCGTCTGTTTACCTTTCTTATCAACCTCGCCAATGCCATCATTGTGCTCAAGCGTATGAATGACATCTGCAGGCACAAATTTAGCTTCTGGCCTTTGTCTTAGAAATGCTCTAACCTGAGGATCTGCAAGTAATTTAGCTTTGTCTTCATTATCAAAGTTAATATCTGCATCAAGATTATCTTTTTTTGATTGTCTGATTCTTGCTTCCTCATACGCGTAAAATTTCTTCTTGCCTTGTTTTATCATCCACTCATCATGATGTTTAGCCAGTAATTGCGGGTGTTTACTTCCGAAGATTTCTTCTAATTTAGCTTTGAATTCTGCTGATTTTGGCGGCAAAGATTGATCTTCATCTTTTTTGTCTTCTAAAACTAGTGGTACTAATGCTTGTGAAAGTGCAGAAGTTGTGGAATTTGATCGTGAATTAGACATGTTATGCTCTCCTTTGTATTTTTTAATGTGAGGATTGATTGATAAATACAGCGCGTAATGTCATAGACATTTGCAAGCGCACATCAATCCATTAGACTCTAGTCGAAATAGCTATGATTTCAATCCGTTGAGATAACATATCCTACTCCCCTTATTATTATTTTTATTGATAACAAACATAAAAAGTGCATTGTCTGTTTCTGTTATGTATTACACAACGTCAAGAATATATAACGAATGTTTTTTCTAAACAAGAGTTTTTTTATTTTTAATGCACAATAACTTCACTAATTCTAAAAACTGTTCTTCATCTAAAATCTCCACGCCTAACTCTTTTGCTTTTAGCAATTTTGATCCTGCATCTTCGCCAACGACAACATAACTCGTTTTAGCTGACACACTACCAGCCACTTTCGCACCCAAGTTTTCCAATTTTTCTTTTGCTTCTTCACGAGACATTTTTTGCAACGTACCAGTCAAAACAAACGTTTTACCTATTAAAGGTAAATCATGTGATTTTTTCTCAATCTTTGGCCAGTGAATACCCGCAGCAATTAATTGTTCAATAATTTTATGATTATGTTTTTCCGCGAAAAATGCAATGATATGCCCTGCTACAACAGGTCCAACATCAGGCACGGTTCGCAATGATTCTTCAGTCGCTGAAAATAGACTAGGTAACTCACAGAAATGATTCGCCAATTGTTTAGCGGTCGCCTCACCTACTTCACGAATACCTAGAGAAAAAAGAAATCGCGCTAATGTTGTTTTTTTACTTTTCTGCAAGGCATCTAAAATATTCTGTGCAGATTTATCCGCCATGCGATCTAAATTAGCCAGTTGCGTCAAGGTCAATGAATATAAATCAGCAACACTGTGCACTAATTCTGTATCCACTAATTGATCTATGATTTTATCACCCAATCCTTCAACATCCATTGCGCGGCGTGAAGCAAAATGTTTCATTGCTTCTTTACGTTGAGCAGGACAAAACAAGCCGCCACTGCAGCGCGCAACAGCTTCACCTTCAATTTGCTCTACTTTGGAATGACAGATTGGGCAATGTGTAGGTAAATGTATTTCTTTGATATCTTTGGATCCGTGATGCTCAATGACTCTGACCACTTCTGGAATCACATCTCCTGCACGACGCACAATAACTCTATCACCAATATGTACTTTTTTGCGATGAATCTCATCCATATTATGCAAGGTAGCATTGCTAATAGTAACGCCATGCACAAACACAGGCTGTAAGCGTGCGACAGGTGTTAAAGCACCGGTGCGCCCTACTTGGAATTCTACAGATTCAATGATAGTTTCTACTTCTTCAGCAGGAAATTTATAAGCAATTGCCCAGCGTGGTCTTTTGGATACTGCACCTAATTGTGTTTGATACTTTTGTGAGTCAACTTTAAAAACAACACCGTCAATTTCATAAGGTAACTGTTTGCGTTTTTCAGCCATCGATTGGTAATAGTCAAAGCATGCGACAAGGCCTTTCACAGCTTTCACATAAGGACAGACTGGCAGGCCCCAATTTTTTAATGCGTTTAATAGCTCCGTTTGCGTGTCAGGGATTTCAGCATTCGGTTTAGTACCTATGCCATAAAAATAAATAGAAAGCGGTCTGTGTTTAGTAATATTGGGATCAAGTTGTCTTAAGCTACCTGCAGCAGCATTGCGAGGATTAATAAAAATTTTTTCGCCTCTCTCGCTTGCTCTTTTGTTTAATTCAGCAAAGCCTTTTTTAGACATATAAACTTCACCGCGCACTTCCAATATTTTGGGGGAATGCTTTCCTCTTAATCGTAGAGGTACCATTTTGATTGTGCGAATGTTTTGCGTAACATCCTCGCCCGTTTCTCCATCTCCTCGAGTTGCAGCACGTACTAGGAGACCTTCCTCATAACGAATACTAACAGCAACACCATCCATTTTAGGTTCACAGACGTAACGAATATCTTCAGTGGTTTCTAAAAGATTCTGAACGCGTTTATTAAAAGCAGCCATTTCTTCTTCTGAGAAAGCATTATCAAGAGACCCCATGGGTATTTCATGAGTCACTTGATCAAATTCTTTAAGCGGTTTTGCGCCAACTCGCTGCGTAGGAGAATCAGGAGTTATTAATTTAGGATATTGTTTCTCAAGATTTTTTAATGCTTGCATGAGTTGATCATATTCAGCGTCTGAGATAACAGGGGCATCTAAGACATGATATAAGTAATTATGCTCATTGATTTGTTGACGGAGTGTTTCAATTTTTTTTTGTATTTGTTCAATGTTTTTTTTATCTTCATCCAGAAGTACTGACATGCGCTCTACACCATTTTGTCTAGATATTGCTGCTTAATTTGTTCATTCCACGGGGTTCTTGTACCTGCTCGTAATTCACCGCGCAAGTCTTCCGCCAATTGTTCTGCAGTTTCTAACATTAAAGTAAATACTTTCTTTTTATCTAAAACCTGACGCGTATTCATAAACAACGTTAAGCCGTTACAGGAAAAATTACCCATCTGATTCAAATCAAAATCACCCGGCTCGGTCGCAGAAGCTAAACTAAATAACGGCTTTTTTTCCATCGTAAAAGGCGAATAATAATGAAAAATATTCATCGCGCCAAATTGCATACCCGTCGCAGAAATAGCTTGTAATAAATCATAAGAAGCAAATTGTTGATCGGGTTTTGCGACTACACTAATGATAATAAAATCTTGCGTCATATTACCAGTATCGCTAGTCATTAATGTTGCACTCCTGCTAAATTCATGGCTTCCTGCACATCCACGGTGACCAATCTAGATACTCCAGGCTCATTCATCGTGACACCAATCAATGTCTCACCCATTTCAATCGCTAATTTATTATGGCTAATAAAAATAAATTGTGTTTTATCCGCCATTCGCTTGACTAATTCGCAAAAACGGCCAATGTTAGCATCATCTAACGGTGCGTCTACTTCATCCAGCATACAAAAAGGTGCGGGATTTAGATGGAAAATTGAAAAGACCAAGGCAATCGCTGTCATGGTTTTTTCACCACCGGACAATAAATGAATGGTGCTATTACGTTTACCCGGGGGGCACGCCATTACCGAGATCCCAGCATCTAATAAATTTTCACCTGTGAGTTCCAGATACGCTTTACCACCACCAAACACTATCGGAAATAATTCTTGAAAACGTGAATTCACGATATCAAATGTTTCTTTAAATTTCGCACGTGTTTCTTTATCTATTTTAGCGATGGCATTTTCTAAGGTAGTCAAGCCTTCTTGTAAATCATCACATTGCTTATCTAAATATTGTTTACGCTCAGAGCACGTTGCATATTCTTCTATGGCAACTAAATTAATGGCGCCCAATCGTGCAATACGTTGCGTGATACCTTCCAGACGTCCTTGCCACTCGTGCGCATCTACGTCATCCGGCAAGTCTTGTAATATAGTCTCTAACTGTAAACCTGCTTCAGTGAGTTGCTCAACCAAGCTTTCAGATTTTACTTTAACGCCTTGACAATCTACGCGTAATTTTTCAAGGCGATCACGGAAATGCACAACCTCAGTCTCTAAGTTCTGTTTACGTGTTTCCATTTCTGTTGAATCGTGACGCGCCGATTCCATCGAAAAACGTGCTTTACTTAAGTCCTCATCCACGAGGAGTCGCATGGAAAGCAAGGTTGCTAAATCAGTTCTGCGAGTTTCAATAGGCTGCGCACTATCAAGTTCATTTTGCAGTGTTTGTTTACGACCTGCTAATGTGGTTAATTGTGCCTCTAATCGTATGATCGATTGCTTAATTGCGCCTTGTTGCGATTTGCTCGTCTGTAAACGAATTTCTAACTGATGCGCCATCTCTCTCTGCGTGTTTAAATTTGTACGTGCAGACTGGAGGCGGTCACGCGAAGTTTCGCGTTTTTGATTAAGCTGATCACGTTGTTTAGCTTGTTGCTCTAAATCAGACATCGCTTGTTGCCAAGTGCTGCGAGTTTTAATTAAGTCCGAGTGCGCTTCTTCTAGCTGAACTTTATTTTCATCCAGTTCAAGACGAAATCGTTCCGCCCGTTTTTGCAGTTCAGTCAACTGTGTTTGTTTCATTTTTTGCTGAGCATGGACTTCTGCTGATTGCGCATGCGCTTGATTAGCTGCTTTTTGCAAGTCATCACGTTGATTTTCAAATTCTTTTAATTGGTCACGGCACTGGTTTAAATTTTCTTCCAGTTCATCATGAGTAGCACTTAACTCCATAATCTGCTGAGTAAGTTGTTTTAACTCTTGCTCTCGCTGAAACACACCCGCTTCTGGACTTTCATCGCGAGTGATTCTTAACCAAGAAGAACCCAGCCAAATACCGTCAGCTGTAATAACCGACTCATGTGCTGCCAATGATTTAGACATTTCAAATGCAGCTGCTTCTGACTCTGCAATATAGACATTCGCTAACAGAGAATCGAGTGGCCAAGGTGATTTCACTTTGCTGAGTAATTGAGTTTGTGTTGTTTGAGTCGTTGCGGATTGGTTTTTAGAGAAAACACATAAACTGCCTTCGCTAAGCTCACCTACATAAGACGCAACATCAGACAAGTCATCTACACAGACAGCTTGCAAGTACGCACCCAATACTTTTTCAACGGCTTGTTCCCAACCTGCTTCGACTTCAATACCTTGCGCTAAGCGGGGTTGTTTATCGAGTTGATGTTGAGCTAACCATTGGATAATAGGATTATTGCGTTGGCCTAAGGCTGTTTGCTGCAATGCTTCCAACGAAGCTTGCTGTCCACGAGCCTTTTGCAACTCATTACGTATTTGATCTAGTTTTTGTGTGGTTTGTTGCTGGGTTGTTTGCATCGCAGCGATTTGATTTCGGGTGTCTGCGATTTGTTGATCGTGATCTTCTGCTTGTCCATCAACTTCAGAAATTTGTTCAGAAAGAAGCTCTATCTCATTCTCTAATCTAACAAAATCAAATTGGGGTTTGTCTTGCTCAAGTTTAGATTGCTGTTGCGTTAGCCCTGCAATTTTTTGTTCTAAATGTTGGATGCGTGTTTGCTCAACCTGTGCATTTTGCGCAGTTTTTGAAGTGAGTTGATTAAATTCATCCCATTGGCCTTGCCAATCTTGTATAAATTCTTCAATGTCTTCCAGCTCACGCAGTGCTGTATTCATAGCTAATGTTGCAGTTTCAGTATCGGGCTCTAGCTGTATGATCTCTTCTGCTAACTCTTGAGCTTCCTCTTGCGCTGTTTCAGCTTCAGTTTTCACTGACAGCCAATCATTATCAACTTGCTGAATATCCGCTTGCCATTGACGCATGCGTTCTTCATGATGCTGTATTTCTTGCTCCAATCGAGTAATATCATTACCCACTGAATAAAAGCGGCGTTGCACTTCCTGAAATATTTCATTGGCTTGGCGCTCAACTTCACGTTGATACTCAATCTGTAAATTGACCTCACCCAGATCGGCTTGTCTAGATTCTAAACCTGTGGCTTGTTGCTGAATTTGTAATGAATCACTGACCAAACGATTATCGAGTTGTCGCCATTGTATGCCATACCATTGGCCGCGTACCAAACGCTCTTCTTGTTTAAGTAATTTATATTTTTCTGCAGCATTCGCTTGTCGCTGCAGAGAACCTAATTGTTTTTCTAATTCTGTACGCACATCATTTAAGCGTGCTAAATTGTCTCTAGTATGCTGCATTCGGTTTTCTGTTTCACGACGACGTTCTTTGTAACGTGAAACACCTGCAGCTTCTTCCAGATAAACACGCATATCATCCGGTCTGGCTTCTACGATCCGTGAAATCATATTTTGGCCGATGATAGAGTAACTACGCGGCCCAAGCCCCGTTCCTAAGAAAATACCAATAATATCGCGCCGTCTGCATCGTACGCCATTTAGGAAATAAGCCGATTCAGAATCGCGGGAAATTTGCCGCCGAATAGAAATTTCTGCATAGCTGGCATATTCGCCTTCCAGGGAACCATCTTGGTTATCAAAAACCAACTCTACTGATGCTTGTCCTACGGGCTTGCGCGCTGTAGAACCATTAAATATCACGTCGGTTAATGATTCGCCTCGAAGATATTTAGCTGAACTTTCGCCCATGACCCAGCAAACGGCATCAATAATATTGGATTTACCACAGCCATTGGGGCCTACAACCGCTACTAAATTACTCGTAACGAGAACCGTTGTAGGGTCAACAAATGATTTAAAACCTGCAAGTTTGATTTTTTTTAATAGCATAAGTCTCTGCTCACCGCTCCTGCCGAGTTGAAATTGATTAAGAACATCCATATTGCTTTAGGAAAAGCTTGGCATAGTGTACCTTATACTAAGATTTGAGCCAAATTGATTTGATAAAAAAAGGTAATTATTAGAACTACCTCTCCCCTTGTGGGAGAGGTAGCTCTAAGCAGCTTCGCACTGAATTATGGAGGTTTAATATGAACAGGATAGCTAAAAAATCAACTTTCCCCAGGCGATTGCCCTATCTAGTCATATTCATAGGCGCAATGTTAACGCTATTACTCTGGTACAGCCTAATTTCAACATCCCTCCCAGATTCTTTTATCAAAATAGCCCTTCCTTGGGTCGTCTTAATTGCCTGTCTCGCAATCGTCATACTCTGCTCAGCCATCGCTTACCTCTCCCAACTCATCAAAGAACGTAAAGCCACCCGCACTTTTATGGCTAACGAAGCAAAAAAGGAGCTCGCAGAGCGCTTAAAGGCTGAAACAACCAAGCAAAAACTAGAGGTTGCGCTGTTACAGGGACAAAAACTTCAAGCAATAGGTACACTCGCCGGGGGGATTGCACACGATTTCAACAACTTACTCTATGCTATTAAAGGGTTTACAGAGATGTCGATGGAAGATATTGAAGAAAATACCCTAGTTCACAAAAATTTAGGCCGGGTTCTAGAAGCCACACAGCGCGCACAGGATTTAGTAGCGAGCATCTTAGCATTTGGACGGCGTGAACAAACATTTGAAATGACACCTATTTATATTGAATTAATCATCGAAGGAATCCTGGGATTATTAATACCAACGATTCCCTCGAGCGTTAATATTAATTTGATTGGCTTATCGAAGGACTGCCTTGTTTTGGGTAATCAGACGCAACTGCATCAAGTCATTGTGAATATCATTCTTAATGCAGTCGACGCGATGGAAGGTGAAGGCACAATTACTATCAAATTGAATCACATTTCCGCAGATAATGATTATCTAAAACAATTTCCCGACATCAATGACACCACTTATTGCAAAATTGAGATCAGCGATACCGGGCATGGCATGGATAACAGCACAATGGAACGAATTTTTGAGCCTTTTTACACCACAAAAGAAGTGGGTAGAGGTACAGGCTTAGGATTAGCGATGGTGCACTCCATCATTAATCAACATCAAGGTAAAATCACTGTATCGAGTCAGCTAGGTCGAGGTACAATGTTCACAATATTATTACCAGAACAGCTTGCCTTATCATCAGAGGAAAGCAATAAGAAATAAATTTAGACAGGAGGTAACGTATGGCCAGTATTTTATTAGTAGAAGATGACGAGCTAGTGAGAGACATGTTAACGCAAATGTTAGAGCGCGCATCGCATCAAGTGATCACAGCAGCCAATGGGGAAGAAGCGATTGAAGCTTTAAAGAATTCAAATCCCGATATTATGATTACTGATATTATTATGCCAAAAATGAGTGGTATTACTCTTATTTCAGAAGTAAAAAATAGACATCCAAAGATGGAAATTATCGCAATTTCAGGTGGCGGGCGTTTAGACCCTACCGGTTATCTGGATTTATCGGAATCATTAGGCGCGTCAGCCTCTTTTGAAAAACCCGTTAATAAAGCAGCGTTACTAATGGCCATTGATTTATTGCTGCATGGCTCTCAAGAAAAAACCTCAGGAAACTAATACTATCCTATTATATCCAGACACGATCAATGTGATTATATGAGGAATCGCACATGCAACATTCAGTCATCGATTGGGAACTGGCAATACAATTAGCAGGCAACAACCGAGAATTTGCAGAAGACATGTTTTTCAGGTTAGTAAAAGAACTCCCCAATGAAGTCATAGCAATAAAAAAAGAATATGACATTTATGATTTCAAAGCCTTAAAAATGAGCCTACATAAACTGCATGGTGCGCTTTGCTATTGCGGCGCCCCTCGATTAAAAATGGCAGTTGCAGCGGCCGAGCAAGCGCTTAATAACAAAAAATATATTCAGATGCCCACTTTGCTGGCACAGCTCGAGCTTGAAGCCAATGAGTTAACTAAGCAAATAACGAGCGATAATTTTCGGAGCATTCTGAATGAATCAAAATAACTCTATCAGAATGTGGATAAAAAAATACAATGATATTATGCCAACAGGCGCGGGCGTTCTTTTTCTCATCCAAATATTTGCAACACTCGCATTTAGTGTGCTTTATTCAACGCTAGTGCTCTATGCAACCACCGCTTTAAAACTCAGTGATACGGTTGCTACAGGTATTACAGCTTCTTTTCTTGCTTTTCATTATGCGCTGCCTTTGTTTGCTGGAAATGTGGGCGGACGTTTTATGAGCTATCGCATGTTATTTTCTGTTGGCTTGATCGCTCAATTCATAGGTTGTATTGCATTATCTTTACAAACAATGAGTGCATTTTATTGGGCGCTAGCAATTTTTCTAGCAGGTAGTGGATTTAATCTCACTTGTATTAACTGCATGTTAACTCAATTATTTAAACCTGACGATAAACGTCGTGAAGCCGCTTTTTTATGGAACTATAGCGGTATGAATATAGGTTTTTTTGTAGGTTTTTCTATTAGTGGGTATTATCAATTATCGCATGGTTACTCGATGCTTTTTCTTTTAAGCAGTATTAGCAATATTATTGCATTGCTGATTGTATTTCTAAAATGGCGTACACTTTGCGATATTCAAACGCTCTATAGTGCTTTAAAAACGATAGAAAAATACCGCGTTAATTTTATCGGTCTTGGTTTTGTTTTTATATTATGTTTAGCACTACGATGGCTGCTAGAACATTCACATACGAGCGATACCTTAATAATTGGCGCAGGTGTCGTCATGATATGCGCGATTATAGCATTAACCATCAGGCAACCTGCAAAAGATAAAAAAGATAAAATGTGGGCCTATCTAGTACTTTCTTCTGCAGCACTGGTCTTTTGGACACTTTACCAATTAGCACCGATGGGGCTCACTTTATTCATTGCTAGAAATGTTAATTTACATTACCTCGGTATCTTGATTGCGCCGCAATGGGTGCAAAATATAAATACCATTGTCATTATTGTAGGCGGACCTGTTTTAAGTGTTGTGTTCGCACAGCTTCGTGAGCGCGGTTTACGACTCACTATTCCAATTCAATTTTCTGTTGCATTAGTTTTGACTGGCGCAGCGCTTTGTCTTTTACCTATAGGAATTTATTTTGCAAATCCACAAGGATATACGAATTTCAATTGGATATTAGCGAGTTTTATATTACAAAGTACTGGCGAATTATTCATCGCTCCTATTGGTTATGCGATGATTGGGCAATTAGCACCCGTCAATTTACAAGGCATTATGATGGGAACATGGTTAATGATTATGGGAGTGGCGGCGACCTTATCGGGGTATTTTTCTAATTTAGCATTGGGAAATACACAGTCGCTGGATCCGTTAGTGACTAATACAGGCTATAGCTATACTTTTGGATTACTTGGGTTGGCAGCCATTGGTGCGGGTGTGCTTTTATTAGTTTGTGTGCCGCTGGTATTGCGATTGACGCATGAGAAAAAATTAATGGGTAATATTCAGAGAATGAGCTCGGTTGGATTATGAGCCCCTGCCTGAAGGCCTTCTACTAACGGTGGACTTCTCCTCAACGGCTTTGTTTTCAGCATGGATAGAAGTTATATTTTTTTTAACATCTTTTACTTCAGCGTAAGGTAGTTTTTTTGCTGTTTCAATAACCATATTTAAAGCATATGATGGGCTGCTCTCATTAACAACCGATGAGCGTTTTCTAAATAAAGCCTTAATAGGCTGCGATTTCTCTGTGGCTTTTTTAATTATACTCTCGTGGTGTTCTAACTCATTGACTAATTGATTAGCTGATATAGTTCCCTTTTGATAGTGCCCAACTACTGTTAGTGCGTCATAATAAGCCTTATGAGTAACCATTTCGGGTTGTGTTAGGGGCGCCTTTTTGAGTTCATCTATTAATTTCGTTTCAATTGCATTAAGAACCACTTGAGTATTCCCTGCGCGCTCTAATTGCTCTTTTAATCCTTTCTCTCCTAAAAACGCAGCACGGAGAAAAGCTGAATTGGTTGATATTTGCTGTAATGCAAATATGCTTCCTTCAGGACCATCTACAAGTTTATACAATATTTCTACTGGACCATTAACAATATCGTTCTTTGCAACAGCATCACCAGCATAAGCAAAATCATACTGCTCTACCTTTACTTTATAATAAACATCTTCACCGTTTCGATAAATATCACCTTCCAGTCTACGAGGTTGACAAATTATATTATTTGGCATTCCTATTTCTTTGTTAGTTTGAAGTGGATGTACCGCAAGATGCATTAAATTTTGTGAAAAAGAAGTATCAATTTTTTCTGGGTTAATCTTTAATTGCTCTTGAATCACATTGTTGGCTTTACCTTCCGGAATTGGAATATATTTACCGTTAATATTTATCCCTTCAGCTCTATTAATGTCGGTACAGAATGTCTTTATTCCAGTCCACTGATCATTTACATCCTTCTTTGCATGAATATCAGTATAAAGCGTTGCAAGGGGAATCCCATCTGTTACATCAAGATTTTTTTTAGCTGCCGCTCTTAATTGCTCCACCGATAAACTATAGAGATAGCGTTCTTGCATATGAAATACCTCTGAGCCATAACATATATCATAGGATTATATCTTTCTAGGCGCTCCTGCCCCCACTACCCATACGCATTCTAACAATAGGTGGTTCTGCGTTTTCAGTTTTTGCATCATTAGAAGGTGACACTTTTTCTTTATTCGATTTGTCAACGACAGCAACAACTTGATATGCAGGTAATCTTTTTGCACTATCAATAGCTTGTTGTATTGCGTGGGTTGCAGGTTTATTATCCTGTTTTCCAATAATCGAAACTCGTTTAATAAAAGATTGCTTTCTTGAAGATTCGCTCTCAATTGACTCGACCTCAATTTTAATTCGTTCCAAAGCTTCCACTAACTCATTAGCTGACATTCTAGTATTGTGATATTGACCTACTGCTGTTAATGCTTTAAAAAAAGAATTTTGAATGACTTCTTTCATTAATGGATTCTTATTTCCAGAAGCTATTGGGGGAGCTATTAATAAATTTTCCATATTTTTAAGAAGAGTTAATGGAGTAACATCTAACAACTCACCTTTTAATTGCTTTTCCAATCCTTCTTTTTTTGCTAAAAATACATCGCGAAGAAAAGCAGAATCTGTTGCTATATGTTGCAATGCAAACATGCTTCCTTCAGGACCGTCCACTAGCTTATACACTACCTCTATGGGACCCGGGATTAGGAGGTTCTTACCTTCACCTTTGGCGTCTCCAGTAAAGGATTGGCTTACGGTATATTCTTTTATTTTTATTTTACAATAAACCTCATTATTTTCTCGATAAAAATTAGTATCTCTAACGCTATCTGCAGGATTTTCAGCTACATATCCAAAACTATAACTATAACCTTTGTTGACACCGACTTGATCATTATAGTTGAGTGTATGCGTCAAAATACTTAGTAAATTTTGACTATAAGAAGCGTCAAGTTTTGCCGGGTCAATACCTAGTTCCTCGCGAATCATTGCATGGAATTCAGTGGCATCTTGATTATCTTTATAAGGAAGAACTTTTTTTATGTTACCATTTATTTTTGTATTCCTCTCTACGTCTTTTTGAAATGTTATTAGCCCTTCATACTTCCCCCCTCTGCTCTTCTGCCCACTTTGATCCGCGTATAGCTCTGTCAGAGGGAGAGCGTTTGCGCCCGGATTTTTTTTAGCAGCATTTCTTAAATCCTCAGCTGTGAGTGTATGTGCGTATCGGTTTTGCATATACCTATACCTCCCAAGATGTCTTAGAATAAGTATAGTCGGTATTTTTAAAATTGCTTGAATAGCTGCTAATTACATGATATTTATTGATAAATACCGATAGGAGTACCGAATTTTAGTAGTGATTTTATTTTGTATAACGTGCAATTACTACCTTGTTTTTTTGACATGCAACATCAAATATTTTACTTTGAAAATAATGATATTCGTACGGCCGTGATATGGCTATTTCATCCTTATCTTCTGCATGAGGCAAACCTGGATGACACATGATTAATCCACCTTCGACACTTTCTTTTAGAAAACGGGAAAAGAAAGTGGCATAGTCTGCAGCATGGTTAAAATCATAAATGCCAGAGAACGAAGCGTTATGAGGAATGTTAAGTCGAACTAATTGCTGCTTCAATGGTTGGGCACCGGTTAATTGAATGATCAATCGTTTTATATAAGCATCTTCACGAATACGTCGCCAAACAGCAGGATCATTCACACTGCGTACATAGCAAGGAGAATGCAATCGCTCTTGATACAACTTCAATAGCATGTCTCGAATCAGAGGAAATTGATGCACATGTTGATGACCATCGATAAAATCAGGCAAGCGCCCTACCCCTGCGATAAATTGATCTAATTGCGCATTGAGCTCCGCATAGATAACAGACTGATCCAGTTGCCTTAAGTAACATTTTTTAAGCAACGTCGATAAAGAAGGAAAGGATGTGCCATAGGCTTCGATAAAAGCGGCTGAGAGCGGTTTACCATCTGTTAGGTTGAAATGAACACCGATGTCTGCTTGATCTTTAAAGGGCGCAAGCCACGCGGCATGCATTAGCCATTGCGGTGCGGTGGTCATACAACTGGTGGCGGACAGCTTTTTTTCCTTCAGCAATACAATAATCGCTTGAGAAATAGCCGTATTTTGCCCATAATCATCGGCGCACAGGGTTATGCTCTTCATGGTAGCAGAGTTTTTTCACTAGTTAGGTATGTTTAATCTACGGGAATCAATAAGTGTTCGCAACTCATAAAGCAAAAACAACTCGCAGCTGGGTCTCTGACCTGCTGTTTATTGCCATCGCATTAGGGATTTTTTATATGTTGTGGCTAGGAGCCCACCCCTTATTTACGCCTGATGAAGGGCGTTACTCTGAAGTGGCGCGCGAAATGGCGGTGACTGGCGATTATATTACGCCGCGTTTAAATGGTGTCGCTTTTTTAGACAAGCCTATTTTGTATTACTGGTTACAAGCGTCAGCGATCAAACTATTTGGTTTAAAAGAGTGGGCATTGCGATTTTGGCCTGCTTTGATTGCGTTAGTGGGCTGTTTGACTACTTATATCGCTGGGCGTTTGCTTTTTAATAGGCGCGCGGGGATTCTTGCCGCGGTTATGTTAGCCACGAACCCTCTTTATTATGGTGCCGCGCATTATGCAAATCTTGATCTAGAAGTAGCGGTGCTTATTAGTACGACCTTACTTTTTTCCTTAGTGGCCTTGCAAGCACCATCAAACCGGCAACGTACTGTTTTTATCTTGCTGGCTTATGTATTTTGCGGGCTGGCTGCACTAACCAAGGGACTCATTGGTTTGGCATTCCCTATTATGATTATCGGCGCTTGGATCACCTTGCTTAATCGTTGGAACTTACTGAGTAAAATGCGATTACTGACCGGGGCCTGTATTTTTATTGCAATTACTGTGCCATGGTATTTGCTTGCACAACATGCAAATCCACAATTTTTTCATTTCTTCTTTGTTACCCAGCAATTTCAACGGTTTTTAACGCAAGCCGATTTTAATAATCCTACTGCGGCCTGGTTTTATATACCTATTGTACTTGCCGGTTTTCTGCCGTGGTCAATTTTTTTATTTCAAGCTTTGGGACAACAAATAAAAAACATCTGGAAAAACCGTAATCATCATGCCACTGAATTATTTTTATTATTATGGTTAGTCATTATTTTTTCATTTTTTTCTTTTCCTAAGTCAAAAACAGTGGGTTATATTCTTCCTATAGNNTTTTATGTATTCTAATTACGGCCGCATGTTTACTAGTTCCTCACACAAAAAGCATCGAAATTGCCCGTGGCCTCGTGCCTTATTTAACTAACACCGCAGTATTGTTTTCTATCGCGGGTCTTGCAGCGTGCTTTTTATTATTTAAAAATAAGGTAACAAAATTATTTTCTGGCTTGACCGTCGTTGCGGTTATATTTTTATTGATTCTTTTAGCAAGCGCATCCGCGATGAATCAAAAAACGATTAAGCCGCTCATTATGCAATTAAAATCCATCGTGATGCCGCAGGATGAAGTGGTCACGTTTTTTCGCTACTATCAGGATTTGCCGCTTTATTTAGAACGGCGAATTACGATTGTGGCTGATTGGCATGCACCCGATATTATTCATAATGATAACTGGGTAAGAGAACTTTGGTTTGGTATGCCATTTCAAGATACAAGTGATTGGTTAATTGAAGAACCGACTTTTTGGCAGCGTTGGCATAGTGGTAAGCGGATGTTTGTATTTATGTATACGCAGGATTATGTGGGGTTTAGTAAGAAAGCTCGAAGTTATAAGTTGGGTGAATATAATGATGTGGTGTTGGTGAGTAATCAGAAAT
>DHJK01000181.1:0-3742 GCA_002404295.1 Legionellales bacterium UBA4722 | reverse complement strand
CGCTCACGCTCGCAATGACGAGGTTGGATAGCACGTTCACGAAAAAGCTTAGAGTTATAATAAATTTCCATCATCAAAGCCATACTTTTGTTCTAGGATATATTTAGGCCGCTGCTTCACCTCAGTGAATATCCGCGCAATATACTCCCCCAAAATCCCAATCGATAATAATTGAATCCCACCAAAAAACATAATCGCAACTACAATAGTTGGATAACCGGGAAGATCTGCGCCATACATTAACGTCACAGTCACAATATAAATTGCATAGACTAAAGATACCAAAGAAATAATGAATCCGATAAATCCCCAAACTCGTAAAGGCACATTGGAAAAAGAAGTAAGAGCAGTAATAGCCAGCTCAGTTAATTTAGCAAAACCCCAAGAGCTTTGACCGGCTGCTCTTTCTTGTACTTCATAAGGCACAGCTATTTTTTTAAAACCGACCCACGCATATAAACCTTTCATAAACCGAGTGCGTTCATTAAAACTATTTAATGCATCAACTACCTTACGATCAAGTAAACGAAAATCACCTGCGTTATTAGGTACATCAATGTTCGTCATTTTTTTCATTAACCAATAAAATGTTTTAGCGAAACTACGTTTAATAGAAGATTCTGTATTGCGATTTTCACGAATACCATAAACCATTTCATAGCCTTCACCCCACTGTTTTAAAAAAACGGGTAAAAGTTCAATGGGGTGCTGAAAATCGGCATCCATTATCATCGTCACATCGCCTGCTGCATGGTCTAAGCCAGCCATTAAGGCTGTTTCTTTACCAAAGTTACGTGAAAATTGCAGCAGCTTAATATGGTATTCTTTGGGAAGCTGTAAAATTGTCGCAACAGTCGCATCTCGACTGCCATCATCGACCACAATAATCTCAAAACGATGCGTTAGCTCACGCAAACAAGCTTGTAGCTTATCAAAAAATGTACAAACATTAAGTTCTTCGTTATAAACAGGAATAATGCATGTTATAAAAACTTCTTTATTATCAATTAGTTGCTTACGTTTGCCGGTTAACATAACCAATAATGTCCTCTAAAATGATTCAATAGACTATTAACTAATACAGAGTCTGAGTATAATACGCCATGAAAGGCTTCACAAAGAGTTCAAGGATGTATTTCATCTGTTGTTAGAGCTGGGTTATTTGTTCTAATGCTTCAAAAGGAATAGAAGCGCTACGGGTATATAAACTTTGTCTATAAAAAGGTGAAATGAACGATGAACAATAAAATGTTTTATTTAATCCTGCTAAGTATTGTTTTAGGTATCTTAGGGGGGATTTTTCTACCAGAAGATATGATTGCTTTACGCTGGCTCGGAACACTCTTCATCAACCTACTTAAACTAATCGCACTCCCTCTTATATTTTCTGCGCTCGTTGGCGCTATTACATCGATTGGAGATACAAAAAGACTAGGATCAATTGGTATATATACTATTATGTATGTTATCGCCAGTGTTTCATTTGCCGTGATTATCGGTCTTGTGTTACTCAATGTATTCAAACCAGGTGTTGGTTTGCCACCCGAATTAATTTTAGCAAATATGCCCGCAACGCATACAAAGGCATTAGATTTTTCTTCATTTTTACTCACACTATTTCCACCCAATATTGTTGCTGCTGCTGCAAAATTTGAAATCATGCCTATTGTGTTTTTTAGTATTGTATTTTCTATTGCCTGCATTTCTGTGGGTGAATCAGCTAAACCTGTCATGCATTTATTTAATGGCTTACGTGATGTTTTTGTTAAAATGATTATTTGGTTAATGTACTTAACCCCTATCGGATTATTTTCTCTTTTAGGTTCTGCTATTGCTGAAGCGTCATTACAAAAAAGACTGATGCAAAGTGTGAAAGGCATGCTTTTATTTATTGTCGTCTTTATGACTGGACTCGCCTTACAATGCTTATGGCAATACGCTATTGTGAGATATATTAAAGGGAAAAAATCGAATGAATTTGTACGCCAAGCTAGCAGCCCCATGTTAACTGCCTTTGTGACCTCAAGCTCTATAGCAACGCTGCCTGTTGCTTTAATTGCAGCTAAGCAACTCAAACTCAACGATGAAGTGGCACGTTTTGTTTTGCCTTTTTCAACGACCATCAATCTGGCTGGCACTGCTATGTATGAAGCCGTATCCACTTTATTTTTCTGCCAAATTTTAGGGATGCATCTTTCTATTACATCGCAGATTGGAATTTTTATAACATCTATCGTGGCTGGAATGGGCGCTACAGGTATACCAGAAGGCGGCTTGGTGACGATGATTATGGTATTACGTAGTGCGAACGTACCTACTTCTGCGTTAGTGTTGCTATTGCCGTTTGATCGAATCTTAGATCGCTTCCGTACGATGGTGAATGTATGGGGTAGTTTAGTGTGTACGGCTACTGTGGATTATTTAGCGACTGCGAAGCAGGGTCGGGTTATTGAGGCTTTGCCTGTTTATGCATCTGAGAAGGATGAGGTTGCCTTGGCGCAATAGGAAACAAATCTTAAAGATTAATGCGGGTCTGCTTGCCGAACTCCTTTTCCCGCCCCTTAAATGCTACAAGTACAACTATCTGTGTGCGGGAGAGGGCCGGGGAGAGGGAAAACCAGTGACTTACCTTCTCCCGCAGTAGAAAACAGTGTTTCAATTATCGCTTATGGGCGGGAGAAGGAGTTCGGCAAGCAGATCCGCATTAAATTTGCGGGTAATAGCTAGTCTTGTGGGAGAGGTTAAATAAATTAATCCTCTATTGCATTCTCCAAAAAAACCCGTTATAAATAGTTTTCTTATTTGTTTTTCGTTTCTTCTGTCTCAACTCGCTATTTTATCTACCCCCTAAAAAAAATAACTTAACTTCATGGAGCTATACTATGCAAAGAAAACATACCTCAGGATTTTCATTAATTGAACTTATGATCGTAGTCACTATTATCGGTATTTTAGCCGCCATTGCCCTTCCCTCGTATCATGATTATGTCAAACGCGCACGATTTGCAGAAGTGGTCGCAGCTACAGTGCCTTTCAAAACAGCTATTGCTCTAGCATTACAGAAAGGTGTCGCAATCACTGATTTAAAAAATGGGACGCATGGCATTCCTGAAACACCTAAAGAAACTAATAATTTAAAAAGTATAGAAGTCACAGACGGCGTGATCAAAGCAACCGCAACTACAGCCGCGGGTGAATATACATTTATACAAACACCGAAAAAAGAAGGAAGTGAGTGGATCATCGATGGTACATGCAAAAATGCAGGAATGTGTAGTGATTGATTGAGAAATCATATGACAAAATCATATACCTATTGTTCGATTACGGGTATAGCGCCACATGTTATTCAAGAGGGCTTGCCCGAAGAGCCTCTGATTAAACTAGTCGATCAAATTATCAAAGAGGCTATCCAACTGGCTGCCTCTGATGTACACATTGAACCTTTTGCCAATTTTTGTCGTATTCGTTATCGCCGCGATGGGATTTTGCATGAAGTAACTCAAATTTCTCCTACTATAGCTTTGCGTTTTATCACACGCTTGAAGGTCATAGCAAAACTGGATATCACTGAACGACGTTTACCGCAAGATGGGCGGTTTCAACTTTATGATATAGATATTCGCATTAATACTTGCCCTACTCTTTTTGGTGAAAAAGTTGTATTACGCTTATTAAATGCTAATAAAATTTCATTAAATATTTCCAAATTAGGTTTCAGCCCTGCGCAGAAAAAAATATT
>DHJK01000139.1:7863-8690 GCA_002404295.1 Legionellales bacterium UBA4722 | reverse complement strand
TATTTAATCTTTGCTAAAAGTCATCAAAAATGACGGCAGGTTTTTCATCTGAAGAATGGTTATAGAGGTGTATAATATCATATATATCACGAGGTTGTGCTCTTTCGCTGAGTGCTCTAATTTTTTCTGCAAAAATTTCTGAAAAATTGTAGTAATATGTATTAATTTTATTAGAGGGAATATCAGGCAATAGAAACCCTGCCTGTGTAGGCAGGGTTTCTCATGTATTTTTTGACTTATCGTTTATTAGCATTAGCAGAAGGTGCATATTGTGCAGCCGGATATTGTGTATGAGCGGCTTGAGGTGATGATTGTCCCCCCAGGTGTCTAGCAGGGAATAAAGCAGAGCTGCTTAGATAATGTGAAACCGGTAAAGGTAATAATGTATTTGTATTTATCGGAAATGGGACTCGAAGCAATGATTTAGGACTATTTAGCGGGAAAGAAGTAATCTTTCTTACAAGAGTACGAGATCCTCTTGGGTTATGAATTTTATTATTAGCTAATTTTTGTTTCTCAGGTTTTGCAGTAGGCGTCGTCACAGCAACAGGTTCAGGCACCTGCGTCTGATTGTCAACATTCATATTGGGTGGTGAATTTTGATTTTGTTTATCCTCAGGATCTAACTGTGTATTGACAGCAAGAGGCGCAGGTTCTGCGGTAGGTGTTGTCACAGTCATAGGTTCAAGTTCAGATGCATGCCTATGTTCAACAACAGCATTATTCGGAACACTGAGTTTTACTTCTTCATCATCCAACAAAATCATCAATGATTTAACAGTGACTTCCATCAATTGCAGTGCTTCTTTTTCTAATATTAATTTATG
>DHJK01000139.1:0-7843 GCA_002404295.1 Legionellales bacterium UBA4722 | reverse complement strand
AGCTAATAAAGGGTTTGTTTTATTTGGGGAAACACCATGAAGTATCGCACTTTTAATGTAATTGTTAGCATACGATAAAAGCCGAGCTTTTGTTTCTAATTGCTCTTCAGAAAAAACCTCTGCTCCTTGATGACTTAAAAATGCATGTGCGTCACTTTGAACAATATAAAGAGTAGCTAGATTACAATATATTTCTCCCAGGATTTTAGAAGATTGTTGTTGAGACATGCAATCTAATACGATTATACCCTGTTGAAAGCAATCATAGCTTAGTGGGTAATTTCCTTGTAGATAGCAAAAAACACCTAGCGTATTAAAATTATTAGCAATATCCGCACCATCGATCAATATATTTCTCGACGTTATGTACCCAATTTTTATTTGCAATTCAACTAACTGATATTTTTTGGCAGATTCATAATCTTGAACTGAATAATAACTCTGACTTAAACGGCCACATACTTTTGAGAGCAATATGAAATATTTTACATTATAATGCGATAAAGTAAGAAGGTCATTAAAAGCATCTTTATAGAATAATATTCTATTAGCTGGAGTTGCTGTGTATGCCTTTTTCATTAGATGATGATAATTATTTAAATTGGAATCTTCATAAGATTCAATGGGTGAAATAATACTTTCGTTCCAATGATAAAGAGAAGGTTGTTCTCTATAGTTTGAGTTAATTATTTTCAAAAGTGGCAAGAATACTGGTGCATTGAAATAAATATTAAGCAATGCTGTAAGCTGTGGATGTTGATTTTCTCTTTCAAATTTTAAAAGATCTAATGTTACTTCTCGTGTTTGCATGTGATTTTCCTCGGTATTATAATTTTTCGAGATAATATCGGTTGGCTTGTCGCAAATCAAATAAATTCGTAACTATTCAGCAAGTTCCACTGACCTAATCGTGCCCGTGCGCGTGCCCGGGCATGATTAGGTCAGTGGTAATCGCTGAATAGATACCATTTTTTTTAACAATACTTATGGATTGGACTTTGGACAACCTCAGGCCCAATCGTGAACGCGCCCGAGCCCGTTCACGATTGGGCCTGAGGTTGTCCAAAGTCCAAAAGCAACAATACCCATTTTATTTGCACTATTGTCGGTATATATCATTTTTGCGAGTTTTCAATCCAATTAAACGATGCGTATCTCTTTCATTTTATTATTAAATGTCATTAAAAATACCTATAACTGCCCACATTGTCATGCAAAAACTCATAATTATCCTATAATTTAAGCAAAGGTGCTCGGAGAATGAAATGTCTGTCTCAAGATCTGGCTCTACAACTGAGTTATCAGAAGGAGAAACATCTCTTACTTCAGAAAGTCGAGAGTGGCTTGCGGCGCGGCTTAATAAAAATCTTGTGAAACCTATGTTCAAGCCAGAGGATATTATTAAAGTTCCTCGTGATAATAATCAATTCGATCTTTACGTATTAAATACAAACGCAGTATTAGGAAAAGGCTCTAACAGCACCATCTATGAAGCATATAAAATAACAGTCGATGGTAATCTGGATTCAAGTCCACCTATCGCAATAAAAGCAGTGAAAAGTCTTGCTCAGGCGAACACAGCCGAGATAGTAACTGAGGATCAACAGAAGGAGAGATTACGTACGGTAGCAGGGCTGCAAAGAGAAAGCATGACTTTAAAAAAAATGAGCGATGGATTGGTAGGCGATCATGTGCATGATGAAGCAGGTGATTATTTGCTGATGCCGTTATACCGTGGTAAAGAAATAGGTCGCAATGCGGCTCAAGCGGACAATTTAGGTCGTTCTGGTGAATATCAATTAGAGCTTTCTACAGAAATTAGTAAGGCCTTGCTCCCAGAAAAAATAGGGCTTTTATATCAAATAGGGAATCAGCTGAAAAAATTACATGATAAGCAGCTGATGCATGGTGACTTGCATCTCGCTAATTTATTGGTGGGTCGTGGTAATGATGGAAAACTCAATGCAAACATTATTGATCTTGATCAAAGTCGTGCTATTTACAGTAAAGATGAAGTGCGTCAAGAAAATGATATTAATATGGCATTTTTTATTAAGGCCCCTGAAGTGATGCAAAAAAAAATTGGCGCTCCTTCTGATATCTATGCATTAGGATTAAATTATCTTTTTATATTAGGTCATAAAGATCCGTACCTTTCTGATGCTAAAATTTTCAGTGGCAAAGTAAGTAAAAAATATGCTGAATCAGATCTATTTAAAAATGCTATTCAAGAATATNNATTCTAATCAGTATAAAGACGATATTATAAAATACAAAAACTCCGAACCTTATAAAGATGCTGTTAATGCATTAAAAAATTCTCCTCAGTATAAAAATGCGATGGAAGAATTCAAAAAATCTTCTCAATATGTAGATACTATTGATGCATTCGAAAAGTCTCCTGAGTATAAGGCAGGTTTGATAAAATTTGTCGATGATGTTAGTAATTTGCGCACTCGTCCAGCCCTTGATTTTGAAACACGGGTCATTAACATCCAGCGCGATGTTTTGATAAAAGAAACGATGACTGATGCATATTTAGATCAGCAGAGCCTTGAGTTTAGGGAGCCCGTTAAGATAGGCGAATTAGATACCATACCCATTGAAATTGACGGAATGCCTTTAAGAGAAATTGTTAAAAATTTCTTAGCAAGCATGCTTAATGATGACCCAAACAAAAGACCTATTATTGATGAAGTAAATCAATTTATGCTGGGAGTAACGGAGTTAGTAAATTTGCCTGCAGAGAAAGTCGATAACTCAGTGGAAGCGAAAAAAAAATGGGATAATGTGCTAACAGAAAATCCTGATAAAATGGTTGAATTTAAAGAGCGCATTTTAGAGCAGGGTAAAAAACAAGCTTCGCAAATTCATCCTCAATCAGTCTCTTCTTCTGTCTCATCAGTTTCACCCATTCCGCAGGAAGACCAGAAAATGTTTCGTGTGAAATTAGCTGTGTTATTAACAGAAATGAAAAATGCATCGCAACAAATCAATCAGCAAAAAGGATTTATCACTAGAGCGAGCAGTGTGTTATCAAAGAAAAACAATGTAACTCAGTTTGAAAAAAATTTAAAAGGAATGGCAGGCCTTTATAGTGCGGAACATTCACAAAATCCAAAAGAGGATTATGAGAAAATTATGGTGCATTTGATAAATGAAAAAGCTGCATTGGGAAAAAATGTAGATAAAACGAGTCAATTAAAAATATTAAATAACATTATAGTAAAAGCAACTGCTGCCGATGTTGTTGAATCGAAAAAAAGTCTTAAAACAGAGTTTAATCAGGGCGTTCAAAGCCTGGCTAGACGTTTATCTAAATAACTCACGATTTTTTGTTTTGTCTGTAGGTGTGACCAATATGCCAAGATTAAAACCAGGTGCGAAATCGCTGTCTTTTATATTGGCTTGGCCATCAATGAGTGGAAATAAAGGTAAGGCAACAGATTGGCTGAGATTAGCATATTCAACTGATACACCTCCACCGATCGATATATAATTGTTGTACTTGTGTTATTTAAGGGGCGGGAGAAGGGGTTCGCGAAGCAAGCCCGCATTAATCCTTAAGATTTGTGCGTAATAGCTAACTCACAAGAGAAAGGTGTTAAGCAATATCAACTAACCCACGCCAGCTCATCACACTTCCTAATCCATGGCTTATAATCTTTTATTTTCTTAGGCAAATCAAGTTTAGCAAGTTCCGCATTACCAAGCGCCGGATATGATCCCACTGTTAACACATACCAGTCACGCCCGTTATATTTTGTTTGGCCTATATAGGTAGGCGCTCCCAAGTTGAGTTGCGCCTGGCGTGTTTTCAGAGACGATAGATAATAACTACCTAATAATTGTAAGGTATATTTTTTTGAAGTAGCATTAGCGGTGTTATCACTTATTTTTTGATGTAACTGCGATCCAATACCCGCTAATTTTGTTTGCTCATCGGGTGACATCATAGTGACATGCTCTTTAGGAGCAACGGCTGCGTAGTCAATTATTTTTTCTTCTTGTTGCGGTTCAGCTTTAACTAATGTTGTGTGATCTTCTTGAGGCATGATGGTGACATGGCCTTGCTGGGTAGGTGATTTTGGATCAGCTTCAGCCAGTGTTGTTTGATCTGGCTGCGACATCACAGTGACATGGCCTTTCCTTGAAGCAGGATCTGTGTTGAGCGCTTCTAATATCGCGTCTTTGTCGATGTTGTTTCCAGTCCTGGTATTTTCCGCGCGGGTATTTATTTTGGGAGGCGCCGACTCATTGGGGTATTTGCGCTTTCCTGCTTGTTTTATATTATTTTCCTGAATAGCATGTAGTGCCCTAATTGCAGGTGCATAATGGGCAGCTGCCGCTTTGTTCATCCAGAATATGCCTGATTCAGTATCTTGTGTGACACCGTAACCATAATAATACATATAACCAACGCCATATTCCGCTTGAGGGATGCCTTCTGCTGCGAGTGGTAATAATTGATGGAACGCAGATTTGAAATCGCCAGACATAAAGCTCACCTTGCCGCCTTGCACGCGTTGCTCGTCAATTGCGGCTGAGGAGCAAGACTGTATGAACAGGCAGGTTAGAATGATCAAGATATAGCGTTTAATGTGCACCATTCATTCTCCAGGCAACATACTTTTTGGCATTCCTTGGAATGTCAAAGGAGGTCGTGATAAAGGTAACTTTTCCATATGGCCGTCGTTCTCTAATATAACACCATCTCGGGTGATTGTTTTAATTCGTACGTCAGATGCCAAATTGTCACCCGTTCGATATACTTTTCCCGGCTGGCCCGCAGCTGAAATAATAACACTAGATGCGCTTTCAGGGTTTGCTTCCACGACGCCAATTAAATGTAATTGTAAGCTTGTGATAGGAAGATTGGCTGTTTTTATTGCAGATTCGCCGAAAAGATGTTGATCTGGAAGTTGCTTAATCAGTGCTATGGTTTGATCAGCGACAGGTTGTGCAGCTTTTGTTACGGGAGCCTGTGTGGATTTATAGTCGCTGTGCCATGTGAAAGGTATTTCAATGAGTGTAACAACTAAAAATAGGCTGAAAACTGCTATGGCTGCTAAGCCGCTGCGTCGACCCCATTCCGTGGAAAGCAATGGCGCAATGATTTCTTCAAGCATGCTTCATTCCTAGAGTTTGTCGTTAGTATCATATTCAAATTTCAACCATTCTGCCACTTGCTTCGCATAATAAGTCAATATCGCATCAGCTCCGGCGCGCTTTATTGAGATCAAAGATTCCATGGCGGTCGCTTTTTCATCCAGCCAGCCTAGCTGTGCGGATGCTTTTAACATGGCATATTCGCCGCTGACTTGATACACAAAGGTGGGTACTTGAAAGTGTGTTTTAGTCTGATGCACGATATCCAGATAAGGCAGGCCAGGTTTGATCATGACTATATCTGCACCTTCTTCTAAATCCATAGCGACTTCATGCAATGCTTCTTTTTGGTTACGTGGATCCATTTGATATTGAAATTTATCTGCTTTGCCTAATGCTTTTGCAGAGCCGACTGCATCGCGGAAAGGCCCGTAAAAGCTGGAGGCATATTTGGCAGAGTAGGCCAGAATTAATGTTTGGGTAAAATGGGCGGCTTCTAGAGCGTCGCGGATGATGCCGATACGGCCATCCATCATGTCAGAGGGTGCGATGATATCAGCGCCCGCTTCGGCGTGGGATAGCGCTTGTTTTGTTAGAATGTCGATGGTTGCATCGTTTAGTACGTAGCCTTTTTCATCGATAATGCCGTCTTGTCCGTGGGAGGTGTAAGGGTCAAGAGCGACGTCAGTAATAATGCCCAAGTTGGGAAATGATTTTTTTAATTGTCGTACAGCAGATTGGATTAGGCCGTTGGGATTGTAGGCTTCTTCGGCGAGCAGGGTTTTTTTTGTTGAGTCGATGACTGGGAAAAGCGCGATGGCAGGAATGCCGAGTTTGACGATTTCTTCGGCTTCTTTGAGTAGGATGTCAATGCTGATGCGCTGGATGCCAGGCATGGAGTGAATGGGCTCGCTGCGATTGTTGCCTTCTACGATAAATAGGGGGTAGATTAAATCGTCTGCTGTGAGACGTGTTTCGGCCGTGAGACGACGAGAAAAAGCTGCGGCACGCATGCGTCGCAGACGGTTTTTTGGGTATTGGCGATTGAGTTGTATAGTCATTATATTGGCTCAGGGCAAAAGTGAGTATTATAGCGTGTTCTTGCGGTTGACTAAAGCGATAGCAAAGTAGGGGTAAGTCTTGAAACGCTTTTGGACTGTTTATGTAGCTGGATCCTAGGTAATAAATAAGCTTAATTATAGATCAAAAAATTGACAAATCGAGCCTAAAATGATATCTTTAGTGCTAAGAATAATCAATTCAAACTGTTATAACAGTCACTTCAGATCAGAGTTAACGAGGCCTGCTGGGTATGAAATTATTTGCACTATTAGACCAGCTGGTCTCATCAGAGATATTGATAGATTATTATTGTGATAAAGCTAAAGAGTACGTCAGAAACGATACAGAGGTTACTGCTAGCTTTATAAAAATCCTCCATAAAATAAATGCGACAAATAAATTTGAAAATACCCAATTAGTTGATTCTTCAGAGATTAAAGCGCTAGAGAAAGACTTGAATGCACTCCCTGAGCCTTACTACAATACATTTGTTTATTTATTGAGTTTAATTAGAGACAGAATAGCTCAGGAATGTAAGGAGGAAATAAGTACGTCTCAACAAATAATTAAAGAAGCGTTGCTGGCTGGCGTACCTCTACCTCAAGATACTCAGACTAAGCCATCTAATCCTATAATACTGTTACTAAACTTTCAAAAACTGTACCCTTTTCATGAATACAAAAATTGGCCGCCCTTTTATAGTTCTCGATTTGATCATAGTTATTCTCAAGCAATTTATATTGCCCTTGGAATTAATGCCTTATTTTTAGTAGGCAGAATTTCGAAGGAAGAATATGTTAATGATGTGTCTTTTTCTCCGGAGCTCCAAAAAATTAATGCTGAATTAGGAAAAGAGTGCATTATTTTTTCTGCTGATGGCTTTTGGAAAAAAGGCAGTCCTCTTTTAGCAACCAATGGATCAGAAATTATCTATGCTTCAGACTATGAAGAAGAAAAAAATGAAAGTGAAAAAATATTTGTTTCTCGTCATAATTATCGTCACCCTCTTCCTCAAATCAATTCTGATAAATTTACAACCAAGAAAAGAAAAGAATATACTTCCTCTGGACAAGAATTTTGGAATTCTTTTTCCCGGCACACAGTTGAACAAGGCTGCTAGTCTTTTAAAAGAAGAAAAATATAAAAATTTAAAAACGTTATTTTTATNNCATGGAAAAGAAACTGATCGTACCGGTGAATTTGGAAAGCCTAGATACCATTTTGAAGATAGCTCTGAAAATGTGAAGGAAGAAGGATGTTGGGCTGAGCTGTATCATAAAGTAAAAGAAAGAGTAATGGCAAATAAGCAGTTCTTCAAAAAAGGCGATCATGCTTATGGTACTGATGTTTACAAAGAAGTCCCTGATAATTTTTGCTGTTTTAAGATATTGTGCTACCCCTCAATCTCCTATTCGCATATAAAAATTAATTATCCTCTTATAAATGAAGAAGAATTTAATGCGTTTTTTGCGAAATGGCAGCCCCTCTTTGATAAAATTCTTGCATGGGATGGAGTAAATTATGATGAATTAATTACAATGATGGGTAATTTAGCCTATCCCCTTTACAGGCAATTATCTGTCAACTTAGGTAATTCCTCTATGGTTAATTGGTTGATGCATACTATAGCGGAGTATCATGGTCTAGCACTAGATGCAAAAGAGCACGAAGA
>DHJK01000009.1:3698-4766 GCA_002404295.1 Legionellales bacterium UBA4722 | reverse complement strand
GAAACTTTTTGCAGAATTGAGACGAAAATTTTCGTATATTCATCTTAAAGAAAAAGGATTCAGTTTATTACAAAAATTGAAGAATCTGGCCATTCATCCGATGGTTTTGCTTAGTAAACAGCTTCTTTATGTTTCAGTGATGGCGAAAAGTAAGTTACCCGCTTCTCAAATAACAAAATTACCAGGTAGAAAGAAAAAATCACTAGTAACAAAAATGCTAAAACCCGCTGAAGAAGAAAAATTGACGAATCCTGTTATGCCTAGCGCTGATATTTTATCTGATAGCAAAGATAACGTTAAATCGCTTAGCCCACCTGACACAAGCACTTCATCTACACAACGGATTGCTGCTTCATTACAACTGACAACACTGTCGTCTTCTCATGAATTTTTTAATGACAACAAGATGAATAAAGCATTGTCATTAACAACGTCCGAATTACCACCAGTATCTGAATCCGCAGTCGTAGTAAAGCAAGCTTTTCCGGCTATTCATCCAAGTGAAGATGTAGTGTTTTCATCTATGGCTGCTTCGCAAATTGAAAATAAAAAAAATCAAGATGAAATGAAGTTACAAATAGAAGCTTTAGCATCACAACTTGTAATACTACAAACACAATATGCAGAATCAAAAACTCAGCTTAGTGAATCTCAAATACAACTTTCTGAATCAAAAGCACAGATTGCTATATCACAACAGACTGAAATCGTAAAAGTTGAAATGCAAGCGAAACTAGCGAAAGTAAATAAATTATTTCAGTTAATTAGCAACAATCCCAACATAGCACAGAACTTAGATCCAGAAATGTTTTTACCACTTTTTGTAAAGTTGTTAAATGCGAGGAGAGCAATGCGTGCTATAGCAACACCTTCGAACCCTTATCTAGAAGATATCGATACAAATAACGCATATACATCCAGTGATTATTTACATAATGCATGTGACGATTTGATGACGGAGATAGTAAAGGTAGTTGATCCTGCAACTCCTTATATACCGTTACGTCGATATTAATAGTTGTTTTCTCTAATAGGCCTCAACTGCATAAGCGGGTGAAATCCGCCATG
>DHJK01000009.1:0-3488 GCA_002404295.1 Legionellales bacterium UBA4722 | reverse complement strand
GATAAATAATTCCATAAAACAATTGCATTTTGAATCTGTAATTGAATTTTCATCACTATTCATTGGGGAAATACCGCAAAGAAAAAAAATAAAGAACATTATCTTACACATATAAATTGATTAGATGATATCCTATTAGACCTTATAATCCTTAGAAAGAATTTAATATATTCTATTTCTGAAGTTTATGTAGATGATATGTGGGTTCAAACTTCATATCGTGGAAAAGGATACGGAAAATAGTATTGGAATGCCTTAAAATCATACGAAATAATAGGAAGAGTGCCTTTTATGCAACATAGAACAACAAACAAACTTGAGAAAACCACTAACAGTTCCACTTCCCACTCTAGCTCTTCTACTGATGAGTATCAACTGAAAGGAGGTGCAATAGCCGAAGGTTCTTACGGAACAGTTTTTTTAGCGACAGATAGCAAAGGAGAACCCTGTATTGTCAAGGAAATCGATGGTCTTTTTGAGCATTCGATCAAGGCTATTAGAATATTGAGAGAAATAAAAATCTTAAAACGGTTAAAGGGTCATCCTAATATTGTCAGATTAAAACATATTAAACTCCCAACAGAGTCCATCAATACTTACAATAGCCTGTCTTTGGTTTTTGAAAAAATGGATACCGACTTTGCTAAAATATTCCGTTCCAACCAAACTGTTACTGGTCCGCACAATGAATACTTTCTATTTCAATTGCTTTGCGGAGTCCGTTATTTTCATTCTGTTGGAATTGTCCATAGAGATTTAAAACCAGAGAATATCTTGATCAATGCAAATTGCGATTTAAAAATTTGTGATTTTAACTTGTCTCGAGAAACAAATAGTCCATTACTTACTCCACGTGTGGTGACTCGTGGGTACAGAGCTCCTGAAATCATAATGCAAGGAGCAGGCAATTATGGTTTACCGGTCGATATGTGGAGTATTGGCTGTATATTCGCTCAAATGTTGATGATGCAAACTCAACTAGAAGATCGCGACCCTCTTTTTCGCGGAGATTCTTGCTTTCCTTTAAGCTGTGAAAATGGGCAAAAGTCAAGATTACCCCTTGATCAATTAAATGTAATTTTTGGTTGTCTAGGAGCACCTACCGATGAAGATCTCGCAAGTATTCTTCCTGATGAAACAACTCGAGAATATTTAAAAACTTTACCTCAGAGAAAGCCTCCAGATTTAGAAACACTATTCCCTTATATCGAAAACAAAAAAGCCATCGATTTATTGAAACGTTTTCTTGTCATTAATCCCAACAAACGAATAACCGCAAAAGAAGCTTTAGAGCATTCTTTTTTAGATAGCTTCAGAAATGATAATGAAAAATTAACCTTCCCACTATCTTCTTTATCAGATTCAGATCGAGAATCATTTGATGAATACCAACGATTCGAAATTCTGTTAGAAAAACAAAAACAATATGGATATGCAGCCGATAGAGGAGATATCCGAAGACTCATTTGGGACGAAATGAAACAGTATAATCCTTCTTCACAAAATAACTCATCGAAAGAAACAGATGATAAAATAGAATCAAAAACAATTTTATCCACGAGCACCTTTTCCGTTGAAGAACAACATACAACCAAGATAGATAAGTTAGTTGAAAACAATACACAGAGCAAAGAAGAAAAAATCTTGACAGATAAATGTGTTGCGGAGGATAAAGATAGTAAGCTACCCACTGGATTGCCGAAGACTAATCGACAGATACATAATTTTTTTAACTCTCATGGTTATTTTTCAAATAATCAAGCTTTAAGAAAAGAGTCATTTCATAAAGCGTGTACAGGTAATAGAACTGAGTATCGGGGATTCGCTCAAAAAGTCTCTCGTTCTTTCAAGTAATTACTCAGCGCTACTCTCGATATGTTATTCCCGCGTAGGCGCACTAGCATCCGGTATATTGGTATAGATATTGAACGTCCTTGAAAACAATGCTGACCTGTTAAAGTTATTATTGCAACATTATATTTTATAGGATTATTTTTTGTAATAACCACTGCATAAATATTTAAAAAGTGTATAATGCGAAGCTATTCTATAATAGTTCTCAAAATGATTAAATCAATTGCAATTATTGGTGGCGGACCCGCTGGGTTAATGGCTGCCGACACATTGAGTCAATACGATATAAAAATTGATGTGTATGAAGCTATGCCTTCTTTAGGCCGAAAATTTCTAATGGCCGGGAAAAGTGGGCTTAATCTAACTCACGCAGAAGATTACTCTATTTTTATAACTCGTTATGCCGATAAACAAAAAGAAATGGTAAAGCATCTTGCCCATTTCAAACCTTACGATTTATTAGCATTTGCCAAAGAACTTAATGTCGAAACATTTGTCGGTAGCTCAGGACGCATTTTTCCAAAAGAAATGAAGGCAAGCCCAATGTTACGAGCCTGGATAGAGCGATTAAAAAAGCGTGGCGTAACGTTTCATTTGCGTCACCGGTGGTGTAAATGGGAAGAAGGGCTGTGGGTATTTGAAACACCTACAGGAATTATCAAAATTAAAGCTGATGCGACAGTACTTGCCTTAGGTGGGGCCAGTTGGCCTAAGCTCGGATCAAAAGGTGATTGGGTGCATTGGTTTGAGCAAGCCAACATTTTAGTAAAACCTTTTATCCCGTCTAATTGCGGGTTTTATGTAAATTGGTCAACTCATTTCAGCGAAAAGTTTCATGGGCAGCCAGTTAAATCCGTTATTTTATCTTTTAAAAATTTTAAACAGCAGGGTGAGTTCGTTATTACTAAAAAAGGACTGGAGGGTAGCCTTATCTATTCTGCTTCAGCCAATTTAAGAGATGCGCTCGCAACAACCGGACAAGCATCATTTCAATTAGATCTATTGCCAAACACATCGCTTGAGAAATTAACTCACGCCTTAACGCGTGCGCGTGATTCCACTTCAATAGCTAATCACCTTAGAAAAGCAGCTGGAATACAAGGTGTAAAATTAGGCTTGTTGTATGAATTTATTCCTAAAGCAACTTTTGATGACCCTAATAAATTAGCGTATGCTATAAAAGCAATTAACATTCCATTATTGTCCACAACTCCCCTGACGACTGCCATCAGTTGCGCAGGTGGAATAAGCTTTGAAGAACTTGATGATCATTTAATGCTACGTAAAATGCCCGGTGTTTTTTGTGCGGGAGAAATGCTGGATTGGGAAGCGCCGACCGGAGGTTATTTACTGACTGCTTGTTTTGCAATGGGTAGAGCGGCAGGAAAAGGGGTGCTGAATTGGCTAGGGTCTCAGCACGAGATTTGTTAACCGTCATCCCTGATTTTTTTACAACCGAGGTTCGCTTGCATACACAAGTAAAAAATATCGTTTTATTAAATAATAGAAATTAATAAAGCTAAGCGTAACATAGTGATTATCCTATTAATATTCCGAATCTATAAAGTGTATTTATAATTTCATAATTTTAAGAGAAATATAAAAATGCTCTGTAATATGGTATTATATTATCA
>DHJK01000172.1 GCA_002404295.1 Legionellales bacterium UBA4722 | reverse complement strand
GGTCATGACTTGACTAGCATCCTTGCAAACACCGCTTAAAGTATATTTAGTGTATCATCAAAATTTTAAACATAAAGCTTTAATATTGAGAAGTTTAAGATATAATGTTAAGTAGCAATATTTATTATAACCATTATTGATGGATAAGCTCTTCTCTGAATTCATCAATATATTCTTTCACGCCAGAAATTTTCTTAAAAATAGCAATATGAAATATTGCATCGCCTTCAGTAACCATTGCCTTAAGCGCTTGGCAAATAACAATACCTTCAAACGGTGCAATAATCTCGCTAGAAGGATTAATGAGAAATGGATCATGAATATAGGCTAGTATATCGCCTTTTTTTACTAGTCTTGACACAATATTTTCTACCGGGTTAATAAATCCACTTGCTGGAGCTCTCACCCATCTGCTTGTTTTAGCGACAAGTGATTTTGATTTTTTATTCATTTGAGAACTGCTGAAGTTTAGCATTTTCAAGTGATGTAACGCATTCAGTATGCCTGTTACACCAGCACGAATACAGAGTTCATTAACCCGAAGTGCTTCTCCACCTTCATAAACAATTAAAGGAATGCCTAATTGACTTGCTGCCTGTCGTAATGATCCATCACGTTGTTTTGAATCTAGTATGATAGGTGCGTGAAAAAGATTTGCAAATTTTTTATTACCTGGAACACTAAAATCTGTGCGTAACTGAGGCATATTCATATGCCCATAAGAACCTGTATGCAAATCAATTCCATAATCACAATGCGATACAATATGTTTCATTAATCCATAAGCCAATCGTGCTGATAATGATCCATTTTTTAATCCTGGAAAAGAACGATTTAAATCACGACGATCTGAAAAATATCGTGTTTGCATAATAACACCATGAATATTTGCAACAGGAATTGTAATAAGAGTACCTCTTAATTTTTTAATTTTAATATGTTCATGTACCCTGCGTATAATTTCTATGCTATTTAATTCATCTCCATGAATTGCACCCACAATAAATAATTTAGGACCACTTTGATTTCCATGAAAAACATGGACTGGAATTTCTATTTTTATTTGAGTATTTATATTTGGAGCAGGAAAATAAATTATTTTTTTTGTTCCAGGCTCAATTTGATTTCCAGCTATTTCAAATTTTTTTCTACTCATTGTTTGATAATCCATTATTAAGTCAACCGACGTATCCAGAGTAACATTTCTATTATACACATAAATGAAATTGTTCTTAGATATAAAGCTATTATTTATTTGTACCGTCATAGGATAAAGTTTATTATCCGAATTAGTTTAATTAGCAACTGACATTCGCGCTTGTTATTGTGGATCGCGTAGCGCTGTAGCAAATTTGTAGCAAACCAAGGTCTAATAACCGCTATTACGAGCTATTTAGATCTGTTTTGGCGCAACACCTTACTATTAGACCCTGGGCGTCAACTTTTGTAAGAAGCTCTTCTCCTTCTTCGGAAGCTCAACTTGTAACGCTTTTTGAAGCTTCCTAACGTCCTCAGGATTTTTGAACGTCTCCTTACTCATTCCCCCTAACACTTTTAGTATTTTAGAATTCTCAGTCACATCACGCTTCTCAGCTCCTTTTTCTTTCAGCCTTCTATTGGCAATCTCTTGAAATTTTAAAAGATGATCCTGCACCTTTTCTGCGCTGAGCGGTTCAACAGCAGACTGATTAGGGTTAGTATTTTGTGTTTTTTTAGAAAAGAAAGTATGAATATTGCGTTTAGATGAAGTTTGATTTGGATCCATTATTTTAATGATTTCACTCATACCACTTGGAACAGTATATTTTTTTCCTTGGAAATAGACACTTTTCCCAGATATGATATGCTCTTTATTCCACTCTGCAACATTTTCTTTAATCGTTTTTTCAAGCAGCATATATAATTTTTTTTGTTCAATCGCGATGGATTTTTGATAGAGAACTTTTGCTTGCTTTAATGCTTCTTCTGTTTTTTCTAAGTTACTTACAACACTGTCTCTCGTTATGGCTAATTTATCGACTTTTGCTTTGATAGCTATAGCTTTTTCATTGACTTTATTAGGCGTTGTTTCTTCTTGGAGCTGACCAATTGCTATATCGAAAGAAACTAGCTCTATCGTTGTAGGGGTTTTGTCTGTTGCTGTGGAAATAGCTTTCTTGATGTCATTAGATTGCTCATCAATAAGAAGTTCTTCACTAATTTTATTGAAAAATATTGAAACTTCTGCATGGATTAATTTTGATTTTTCGAAAGCAGTTTCAATTTCTTTGTTTAGTTTAACTGCGTTTACTTTTTCATTGGTTAATGTAATCATTGCATCTAATTTTGCGCTTTCTAGTAAAATCTTTGCTGTCTGACCTTGTGCTTCTTTGAGTTGTCCGCTAATGCCTGTTAAAGGAATTTTATGCTCTGCAAAATCTTCTCTTGTAAGCACAGCATCCGCTTGTAATTTTTGGTAGAGAGCGTCAGGCATCAAAGGCATAATATGGATTTTTAATTGATTAATGCTGGTATTGGCACTCAAGAGATGCTGTGAGGAACTGTCTAGTATTTCTTTTATTTCATGAGATAATGAATCTCTTTTGTCTTCCAATGCATCAATTTTCTTCTGAAAGGTATCTGCGCTCTTCTTAAATTCATGAAGTAATTTAGATATTTCGATATAATCAGATATTTTCTTTTCTTGTTCAAGTATGCTGTTTTCTTTATTTATAACACCTATCACTAGTTCTATTCGGTCTGCACGTAGTTTTATTTTATTTTGCAAACGCTCTGATGCTTCCTTCTGTATGTTTTCAATAAATTTTTGAGTGCTCGATGTCACGCTATCATGAATAGTTTTTAAGGTTTTGCTGAGATCTTTTTTAAATGCTTGATCAGTAATGATGTCGATATCTTTAATAATAATATTTATTTCTTCTGGCTTTTTTTGGGTAAGCTGAGCTTGAATGACATTTAGACAACTTGTTAGTTCAGTTTGGGAAAGCTTATTTTTAGAGGCTAAAGACTGAGGCATTGTTAACCCCACAGCACTCATAATGATGTTAATATTATTAGGATTTTTTTGTTGATTAAATAAAGCAGTAAGTCCCTCGCGATAGATAAGTATGGAATTAGTATTCGCAGCCAACTGGATTTGTGATCTATTTAGCGAGTCTATTTTGCTTTGAGCTGTTTGTTTGATCTCGTGAATATCAGATTTAAGTTGTTCTATTTCTTTTAAGGTAGAATCTACTGAAACATCTAGTTTAGTCTTTAGATTGCTTAATTTTTGGTTAAACATCCTCATGTCTTGCTCTTGTTTTGCAATCTGCTGATCGAAGTTAACGAAATTCGCGATTTTTTTTAGAGGAGTAGTCGTTTCTGCTTGTGGTGCGTTTCTAATGTAAGATCCCCAGCGCTTGCTTTCTTCTTGACTTTTTAATTCCTCAGAGCGTTGCTTTTTTTCTAATTCTTCGGGGCTAGGTTTCACAGATTTGGTTTTGGCTTGACTTTTTTTATAATCACTTGTCACGTCATTCATTAGATTTTGTGATCGTTGGTTTTGGATTTCATTAATGGCGAATTTCAAATTTTCTGAGACGGAGGAGACAATGTTCGCCATTGGTAGTTCAGATAAAGAGAGATTATCTGGTTGATGCTCCCATTCCTTCTTTTTTTTATCATATGTAGATGTGAATTGATAAGTCGGAATATTAGAAGTCACGGTATGTGTTAAGGTGTTATCTTTTTCTTCTATACCGCCAACATAATATTCTTTTGCCAAAGAATCTTTAAATTGATCTTGAAAAATTGCGGCTAATATTATTTCACGTAACTGTGGATACATCATGCCAGATGCCATATGGGACGCTATATTTTCTTCAAAATGAATCGTGAATGTTTTATCATTAAAGTTAACTTCTACAGGATAATCATTATTATGAGTTCGCATGGTGCCCCCCTCCTGTGACTCTTTTTAGTATAGCAGGTTTAATTGATTTCACCTTTTTGTTAGCTGCATAATGGTGATATGTTAACTACATGTAAATAATATGGAATAATATTCATTAGATTGTTTTTTATTATAGT
>DHJK01000008.1 GCA_002404295.1 Legionellales bacterium UBA4722 | reverse complement strand
ATACTAAGTAGTTTTTATAATTTTCTTATTCAGGAAGATTATACAGAAATAAATCCATTATTAAGCTTACGTCAAAAAAATAAATATATTAGAAAACATCACGGCAAACAAAAAATAAGACGTTTGTCTGAGTTGCAATGGCATTATGTTATTGAAACCGCCAATTTAATGGCTAATGAAAATTCTAAGGATCATCGCACACTTTTTATAATGACATCATTATATGCGATGTATTTACGTATTTCAGAGTTAGCCGCCAGTGAAAGATGGACACCCACAATGTCAGATTTTTATCGTGATCATGATGGGCTATGGTGGTTCAAAACTGTTGGAAAAGGTAATAAAGAGCGACAGATTTCTGTAAGCGATGCAATGCTAGAAGCACTGAAAAAATATAGAAAATCTCTATATCTTTCGCTTCTCCCCTCCCCTGCTGATAAGTCTCCGTTACTGCCAAAAACCAAAGGAAAAGGTGCAATTTCCAATACAACTTATATAAGAAAAATCGTTCAGCGTTGCTTTGATAAAGCCATTGTTCGATTACAACAAGATGGATTTAACGAAGATGCAGATTGCTTGCTTGAAGCAACAGTTCATTGGCTGCGTCATACTGGTATTTCTGATGATGTAAAAATTAGACCGCGTGAACATGTGCGCGATGATGCGGGTCATAGCTCTTCTGCTATTACAGATAAATATATTGATATTGAATTACGTGATCGTCACTCTACTGCTAGAAAAAAACCGATTAATAAAATTGATTAGTGTAATCAGCGCGTGACATGCTCCATCGCTCGCAGCCGTAAATAGAGTATTAACAGAGCGGCCAGCCTGTAAATATTGGCCCAAAAGTATCGTCATCCCTAATAATCATATATGCTTAATTATTAGACAATAAAAGGGTGTACAATGAGATGACTGCTATAAAAAATAGGAGGCCCCGCCCATGCCGAAATCTCTTACCTTGTTTAATGACCCTATTCACGGTGTTATGGTGTTCGAGGAAGCAGATGAAAATGAAGAAAAGGAGCTAAGGGAGATACTTCGTGGCTTATGTGATCATGAGTATTTTCAGCGCCTCAGAAGAATTAAACAACTAGGATGCAGTGATCTTGTTTTCCCAGGTGCGGTGCATACTAGATTTAATCACAGTTTAGGTGTTTGCTATCTGGCGGCCAAAATAGCAAATAAGATCGGTTTGGAATTTGATGAAAAAAAGAAAGTCATGATTGCTGCACTACTTCATGATGTTGGACATGGCCCATTTTCACACGCATTTGAACGTTTATTTGAAAAAAATAAAATTACGCATGACGACCAATGGATCACTGCCTTTTTAAATAATTACGCTCAACCACCCCTTGTAAATAAAAAATTCCGAAATGAAATAGAAGCGTTAATTTCTTCGTCTTCTGATATTACCACACCAGAAAATCTAATATTGCTTCGAGATGTGATATCATCTAATCTTGATGCGGATCGTCTAGATTACCTATTAAGAGACAGTCATTTTTGCGGTGTCCCCTATGGAAAAATTGACCTTGAGTGGATATTATCCTGCATAGTAAAAATCAAAGATAATACAAAAACAGAGCGGTTAGCTATTAGTAGAAAAGGCATAGGCGCACTAGAAGATTTTTTATGCGCAAGAAGATTAATGACGCGAAATATATACTATCATGGGAAAGTTAAAGCAGCAGAATATTACATATATCTCTTCTTATATTTTCTAACCAAACAAATTAATGACCCCAAGAGTAGTATAATGAGAAATATTCCAACATTTAACGAATCGAATCTAGGTCGCTTCCTCACTAAAGCATATCCATTTATTATAGAAGAGAAGGTGCACAGTAAAAAACAAATAAATACATTTGTTTCTAAAACATTTAAATATTATAGCCAACTGACAGATGATGATATATGGGTGGCCATCAGAAAAATTTCTCACATTACTAGCAAGGGAGATTGCGAAGAAATTGCTAAAGCTTTAGCAACAAGAAAACTTCCGGAATGTTATGCATTAAATCCAGCCCGCATAGGATACGCAAGGAAAATTGTAGATGATGTCATAAAGAAATTCAAGATGAAAAAATGGAAAGCTCATATTGAAAAATTAGATATGGTTTCTTACAAGCACGAAAAATCACCGATATTAATTTCTGAAATTAATGGCGGTTATTCAGATATTTTTCATGAATCAAATCTTCTTAATTTTCTATCCGACAAAAAGGAGTATAGTTATTTTATTTTTATTGCTGATGGTGTTGACAAAAAAGCCAAGAAGGAAATTGTCGATGCGCTTAATAAGGCCTACTGTTTTACCGCGCCACAAGAAATAAAATAATGCGCATAAAATGAATTCTCCATTATATAATGAGAGTCAGTTCTAACCCCCTTATATTGTAAGAATTACCTACCTCTGACATTTTACACAGAAGTAAAGGCGCGCAAACTTTTAACGCTTAAATTTTAACCATCCTCACTTTGCTGAAATTGCCTCAATAAAGCTCTTAAAATCCAAGTTAAATCTATTTGCTATTTTTTTACTAAGAATTGCTACTATCCGCTTTCTTCAGGTATGCTGCAATAAATTCCATAACAAAGCTAAAGGATTCACCACGATGATTATAAAAAGAACAACAAATACATCCGCATGGCCACAACCCACTCCACTGGCGCACGCTTACGATCAATCACTCCCTTACCCTATTCAAGCCTTACCTAATATCATCAAAAATGCGGTTGTTGATTTTCAAAATTACGGACGACAGCCCATCCCATTAGTTGCATCCAGTGCTCTTGCAAATATTTCCCTCGCATGTCAGACCATGGCGAATGTTGCACGAGATAATGTACTAATCAGCCCAATCTCTCTTTATTTTCTTTCTCTCGCCATATCAGGTGAACGTAAAAGCCAAACAGATAATGCTTTTAGTCTGGCTGCTCGCCAATGGGAAAAGCGAGTGCGAGCAGAACTAATAGATGAAGTTTTAATTGCAAAAACACTGCACCAAGCTTGGTTTGCGGAAAAAGAAGCCATTCTTTCACAAGTCCGTCGTGCCGCTTTATCACAAACAGATACCGGCCTGTTCAAGCAACAATTTGTTGATATCATGATGCAAGAACCCATAGTTCCATTACTCCCTACTCTTTTCTTTGAAGATTCCACCCAAGAAGCGCTTGCTTCACAAATGGCTTCGGGTTGGCCGAGCGCATCATTGTGGAGCGATGAGGGAGGAACCGCCTTGGGTAGTCATGGCATGCAAAACAACATAACCAAATTTGTCGCATTACTTAATCGATTATGGGACGGCAAAGATTTTATTACACATCGAAAAACATCTCAAAGTTTCACGGTGTCAAATCGCCGCCTGACTGTCAGCCTCATGATGCAACCCTTATTACTGGATCAAATGCTCGCAAGAAAAGATGGTGTTAGCAGACACAGTGGATTTATGGCAAGAAGCTTGATGACCTATCCAGAAAGTTCCATGGGTACACGACACTACCAAGAGCAACCCAATTTCATGGGCTCCATGAACTTATTTCATGACAGAATTACCGCATGCCTCAATCAATCTCTTGCGCTCGATAAAAAAGGCTGTCATGAAATTCCCGTTCTGTCATTCTCATCTTCAGCAAAAACCATCTGGATTCATTTTTTTAATGAAACTGAAACAGGATTGATGCAATGGGGAAAATGGCTATCCATTAAAGATTTCGCAAGCAAAGCAGCAGAAAATGTCGCGCGCCTTGCAGCTCTTTTTCATGTATTCCAAGGCAAAGAGGGAGTAATTGACAGCGAAACAATTGAACAAGCTATTCAAATCATTCAATGGCATTTATTTGAAGCACGTCGTATCTTAAGTCCGCAATCTCAATCTCCGGATCAACAAGATGCCAGCCGGTTATTGCAATGGATAATAGAAAAAAAACTGACTGAAACAACGCCGCAATACTTACAGCAGTATAGTCCTATACGCGATAAAAAGAGACGAGATAAAGCAATCGATAATTTAATTGAGAGCTGTTATTTAAGACAATCAAAGCAAATGAAAAAAACTATTTTGCTAACAAACCCAAAAGCACTAATGTTATAAAAAGCAGCGCAACCAATATGCGGTGCGTTTAAAATATGCCCAAATATCGTATTGTTGCGCATTTTTGACAAATCTTGGAATTTTGCTTATAATTGATTAATTATCTATCAAAGCGCTCGGTTCAAAAAGGGCAGAAGGTGTCAGCGTGTTTACACAGCAAAAAGCAGATCTGCTCCATGAAAAGATACAAGAATCAGTTCCATGCATTCCTAGTTCAGTAATTGATTTAATTCCACCTTATCTACTAAAAGAACAATGGAGTAGCGAAGAAAAGGAAGAAACTTACCCAGCACCATTATTCCATCGCGATAAAAATAGCGAAGAATTATATAAAAAACTGGAAGATAAAAAAATTACTTTGTCCCTTGAGGATCAGGGAAAAGCTATTGCAGAATACATGGCAACTAAAAACAAAAATGCAGGAAAAGAATTATTCAGTATAATTTTAGATAAGATCAACTCACCCACAGTGGTTTTTGATCACTCTAACTATGAATCTGATTCGTATCTTTATTTTATGCCTTTATAAATACTATATTTCATAATAAGTTATGTTGTTACGCCCCACTGTTTTATGATATCCATTGATGTACATGCAACCCCATCTAGCTTATTAATATCCTTTTTTTACTTCACAAGGCCGTAGAAGATCCTATTTTTGATTAAGAAATCTGTATAATCCCCATATTAATAGAAAGTTACTCATGCAAGATTGGAGGGATATGCAATCACAAAGACAGCTAGATCAATTTAATCAGCTAGCCCATGCTATTTCTGCTCATAATGATACTAATGCATTAGAAACATTGCTTAAGACTCATAAGGATCTTGATATTCAAAATAACGATGGAGATACGTTGCTACATTTCGCATTAGAGCTAAATCCAGTCAACCTTGTTGAAGTGATAAGCTTACTTCTTTATGCAGGCGCAGACCCTCATGTTTTAAATCGCAATGGAGATAGCTTTCTTGATGCGCTTTGTTCATCAAAGCATATTTTAAATGAAATAAAATCTTCCATTTTTAATGTGGCAGTAGACTATATTGATCCCTTGCTTATTAAAGCAGAGAATAAAAAATTTCTTCCTACTATACGATGCGATTTTATCCCATACTTTCACTCTAGTAGAGATGATAATATGTTCGACTTTCATACTCCACTGGATGATGACTCAGTCACAATAGAAATCCTCACCTCTGTGCGTACATTTAGTTTTAAAGATGTTAGCAAGATTCATATAAAAAAAGCATCGCCCTTGTTTGTACAAAAATATATTGACTCTTTGCTTAGAAAGGGCCATACGTCTCCATTGCTTAATGTTTTCAATCAATATGAAATAGATCCAACCTTTAGCTTTTTAGATATTGAAGCTAAAAATGGCGTTATAACTTGCATCATCGAAAATAAATTTGATTTTCGGAATCCTCAAGAAAAATGGGCATTTATTTACAAATTGTATCGATTAAACTTTCCTCTCCCGCCAGATATGTTACAAAAAGCCAAACAAGATGTTGAAGCAATTGCTAAGCTAATGGCGTTTTGCAACAATTATAACACGCCCGGTTTAGAAAAATTTTTAGATGAAAATCCAAATATCAATATTAATATAAAACTCAACGATGGAAGAACGTTACTTGATACTGCCTATACGCATAGATGCTTCTTGCAACAGCAAATAACGCAGACAGCAAAAAAACCCATTGGCAATGCTGAAGCAAAAAAAGATGCTGACTCTAAAGAATCAGATAAAACAGAACAAGAAGATGCTGAATTGTTACGAAACAAAGGCGAAGCATTTTTTCAATTGGTATTGAAGAAATCAAATATTCACGCAAGAACAACAAATAATCAAACATTCTTACATCTTGTCATAATCAATGAGGAAAGACCGCCATTAATTGATATCGTACATTATTTATTAAGAGGTGCGAGCTTAAGTTTAAAAGATACTTATGAAAAAAGTCCGCTTGACTACTTAACTCACCTTAAAAAATCAGATGTTGGAGCCGCTCAAGATGAAGAGTTTAAAGACCCACTGGCAATCCATCGTTTATTATTCGCTCATGGAATTCAATCCTATCTTCGTGATGATGCAAAAATGCAATTGCTATATGACGTGTTAGTTGAGGAGAAAAAAAGATTATCTAATATCGATCAAGATGATGAAACTATACGAAAAGAAATCATTGAATTTCTAAAACCGTTAATAGACAATTTTCCAATCATGATAGATGCTTATGGTAGAACACAATTACACTGGGCAATTGCAGCGAATAATGTGAATAATAACACAAGAAGCCTGCAATTAATTGAAACTGAATTTAAACCCAATATTATAGAAATACAAGATAACGATGGAAATACTTCACTGCATCTTGCTATTTCTTACGGGAATCTACCTATAGTCAAAGCACTTTTGATAAAAGGTGCCAATCTAAATATTTTAAATGAAAAAAAACAATCGTCTATTTGTTTTGCTTGTCAACGCAATCATCCTAATAAAACAGAAATCTTGCTTGAAATAATTAAACTAGCTGATCTAAACAAAGAAGCAATCAATTTAATTTTTAATGCAGCATACTCACAATCAAATGCTAAGGTTATTGCTGCGCTTATTGAAAAATACCCGTCAAAAATAAAAATTAATGACGAAATCATAAACGCTCCTCCCTCTAATAATGGTCATCATAATGATGTGTTATACATCCTTTTTAAACATAATATTCTTAAGAAAGAAGAATTAAAAGACTATGAAAACTTTATTAAATGTGCAATATACCATCAACATCCAAACTTAGTTTCCATTTTAATAAATGAAGAATTCTCTAAAAAATATCTGGATTTAATGTTAACTAACAATGACGAAAAAATCTTGATAAACGCTGCAACACTTGAAGTCTTGCTAGACAAAGGAAAAACGTTTGATATTTCATCAGCAGGCCAAGATGGAAATACATTATTGCATATTGCTTCTGATTTTAAAGATGATCATCCAGCTCTTTGGACAAAGTTATTATTAAACAAAGGGGCCGATCCTAATAAAAAAAATAACAAAGGCTTTTCACCATTACATAAAGCCATTCATCAATTAAAACCAGACCTTATTGAAAAGCTTCTTCAAAATGGCGCCGATCCACTGCTTGCTTCTAGTTATCGGTTTATACCTTTTTATAGAAACACACCGCTTGATTATGCTAAAGGCTTATATAACGATTTTAAATCGTATCCTTGCCAAGCTCAGGATGACACAGCACAATCTAATCAACATTTTAAGAAATTATTTGATACGTACCCAGGAAAAAAACGTACCATTCTTGGTTCTATTATGTATTTTTCAGTGGGGTTTTTCCATACATTAATTACAGTCAAAAACATCTTTATTATCTTTTAAATAAAGGAATCTCCATTGAAGACATGCCTTACACACTTAAAAAGCCTTATCCTGCTTTACTAAAATCGTTGATTCAATATACGATTGATGAAAATCGTCCGGATGTTTTAAGAAACATTTTAATGGATTGCTACAGTAATGAACAATTAAGTTTTTTTAAAACAGATAAAGCACTGACGCAAAAAATTATTGATTGCTTAAATTTAGAATCAAAATATTCATTGTTAGCGCCTAACTCAAAAATAGATATTTTGCAAAAGATAAGAAAATTATCACCCTCTAGCACCAAACAAACCATGATGGTGGAAAAATCTATAAATGCTCGCATGACGCATATTCTAATTTCCACAAATATCGGTAATGTTAAACATAATGAAGATGAAGCCAAAAAAGCTGAACTAAAAGATAATATCCAAAAATATAAACCAGCATTTTTCAATACGGATGTGCTATAT
>DHJK01000010.1 GCA_002404295.1 Legionellales bacterium UBA4722 | reverse complement strand
TTTTTCTAATTCTTTTTCAGTCGCGCTGAGTCTTCTTTGAAAAATAATTAATATAATTAATTAGTCCTTTCTGTCTTTTAATTATATTTAAAATATAGCCCTCAAGTTGTTGTATTTTTAAATTCAACTGTGGGATATTAATTTCACTGCTGTCTATTGTTTTCTGTATTTTTCTTTTATGCGTTAATTTCAAAGTCCATGTGAATAAAGACAAGCTGCTACCTACAATTATTGCAGGGATAAAGAAAGCGGGCAGGGTAAAAAATGCGACAGTTATAGCTATCGTAGAAAAAATGGTGGTTGTTAAAGTTAATGTAGTTATTTTCTTTTGAGTTGCTTTTTCTTCATTACATTTATCCTGCAAAGTTTCAATTTGATCTGAAGTAGTTTTTTTCGACTCTTCTAATAATGACAGATTTTCTTTACATTGTAATAACGCGATTTTATTTTCTTGAAGTTTAACAAGATATTTTTTTCTTTCTCCGTCTAGTAATAAATAAATAATTTCAGTATGTCCGTTTTTTTCTGCATAATATTGCGGTTTCTTAGCTCGACTACCAGTTATACTATCCGACCCATGTGCGATAAGTATAGCAACAATATTTCTATACCCATTCATAGCAGCAGCGTGCAATGCTGTAAAACCACTATTATTAGTGTTATCTATAACAGTATCTGATCTGCTTAGTAAATATTTTACAACCTCAAAGTGACCGTTGTCTGCAGCAGTAAAAAGAGGAGTTATATTTCTATCATCAGCAGTGTTTCTAGCACCGCAGGAAAATAATTTCACAACCATCTCTAAGTGACCATTTTGTGAAGCTGCAACGATAGGTGTTGTTTCATCTTTTTGTTCATTTGTGCATATACCATGCTGTATAAAAATATCAATTACGTTGGTATGGCCATTTAATGCTGCTACAAAAAATGCAGAATGACCAAAGATATCTTTAGCGTGGTTTTTTAATAATAGATCAACAATATTTTCCCATCCCATTTGTGCGGCGGTATAAAGAGGAGTGAGACCTCTGTAATTCATTTTATTAACATCAGCACCATGCTCTATTAAAAATGATGCTATATCCATACGTCCATCAGATGCTGCACTATGAAGAAGAGTTGCATCATAAGCATCACAACTAAGTGCTTTTTCTTTACTCATCTTCAACACTGAAATTCCAAAATTTCTATCAAATTCATTTATGAGCATATCTATGTTTTGATCACGAATACAATGGGATTGCTGGTCATCTAAGCTAGAGGTAACGTCCATTTGTAATACTGAAATATTATTTGAAGTTAAAAATTCAGACATCACCCATTGTGCTATTTGTGCTACTTGCGATATCTCTTCTTTTTCTTGAGTAGTTCCACAGATGTCATTATCCTCATCGAGCAATACCCAGCTATTATTTATACGCCTATATTGAATTTTAATTTTGTGTGTTAAATGGTATAACTGAACACTTAAAAAACTTTCCTTTCTAGATTTCTCAAATTTTAAAACTAAACTCGTCAAATATATTTCTAATTCTTTTTGAATGGAGCTTATCGCATACGTTTGAATTCTGAATATTGCGCATTGTTTATATTTAGGATTTGATAGAATGAAGTGATTATTTTGTACATCGTACTTTATATTAAAATGATTAACTGGAATAGTAAGAGAAACAAAATGCAATTTTAGCTTGTCATACAAATCCTTTAAATCAGTTTTTAGTTTTTCCTGTAATATGCATATTTCTTTAAAATCAGTTGCTTTATTTGGTGATAATGCATTAATAATTTGTTCTGCTACATGATCATTATCAAAAATAAATTCATATAAGTTATTTGCATCAATTAATATCCAAATATTATGTGTAATATCATAGCCAACAAGAATTGTATGGTTAGAACTACATAATCTAAATGCTAATGTCTGAGCAGGATATTTTATTTGCACCTCTTTAAGTTTATAGAGGCAATCAATTAAATCACTTTGCTGATAGGCATCCATAAAGCTGTGAAGTAATACGAGGTTCCCTTTTTCTTGTAGTTCTTTTGATAAGACGATCGGTGCTGCATTAAGTGGTGATTGCCAACCTGTTTTATTTATTGATTGGGTTAATAACCTATCTTTTTGATATCCATTGATACCGTCAAATAAAGAAATAGTATCTCTGGACGTTTCAGCACGCTCAGGATAGATAGTAGGATTTGGAAATAAAGTATATCTTTGTTCCTTATATTCTAGTGATGGACTTTTTTCTTGATTAGAAGTGACTACTTTTTTTAGTTCACTTTCATGCATTTCAAGTGTAAGACGGCAGCGTTTTATAAGTTTTTCAACTCCCTCAAGGCGAGATAACAACCAATTTTGCATACCCATGCCAGCAAGACCTACACACAGACCTCCATTTTCAACCTTATATTCTAATGCCAACATTCTCTTTTTTAATGAATTATGAAGTCCGAGCTTTTCAAGCTCTTCAGTAAGTTGCTTTAAATAGAGATCTATTGGGTTGAGGTATTGGCGTTGCATATAGCCCTTAAAATCAATTAAAATAATAACTTTCAAGATGTTAGGATATTTTTTTCTATATCGGAATATTATACATTTGTGTCTG
>DHJK01000193.1 GCA_002404295.1 Legionellales bacterium UBA4722 | reverse complement strand
GAACAGCAATCAATCTAGCTATTTATAACAAAAACTTATTCAAGCAGCTTATTTATACTTTAATACAATTTATTACATTAAAAATGATAGTAATGGCCTGTGATGTTATTCAAAAATTCATACCTGAATATTTTAAAAACAATGCTTTAAAAAAACAATGGAGTAAAAATTTCCCTACTTTTATTTATAGCGACAATAAAAATAGCAAGAATGATATTAGTATGCTTTTTTTTGATTTGCTGCCTAAGCTATTTGATTTGGAAATTACAATTGCAACCAATGCGCTCACTATTATTATCATATTTTCAATAACGCTTCTTGTATTTATATACAATGGATTTTTCATGAGCCTCTTTGCTTTGCTCTTTATCTTTATTCTCAATTATATCAGTAAGAATATTTTCACAAATCAGATCGATAAGTCTCAATCAGAATCTTTTTCATGTAATGTAGAAATACTAAATTGGATAGATCAGTATTTTGCATCTTATAAAGAGATTTCGAAAAATTGGCAGGGGATAACTAATTCATCTTGGAAAGATATGATTTATGAAAATTACTTCGCTGCAAAGAAAAATCAAATTTTTCTTTATTTATATCGCGATTTATTAAGTCAACTATTAGTTGAGCTTCCATTTTTAGTAAGTACTTCTGTTGTTATTATGGGGGTATTTTATGGAAATTTAACGATAGCACAACTTTTTATTTGGACAGGGTTTTCTCAGTTTATGATTAATGCATCGAATTTTTATCTTGATAACAGGGTAAAAGTAAAGCAATGTAATACTTTGCATTTTAAATCGAATACTATTTTAGCTAATTTTAAGTTGAAAAATTTAGAACGTACTGACATACAGCATATCAATCATTCATTCATCTCAGAAGTCATACTTAGGGATGGAACAAAAAATACATTATCTCTAGCATCTGGTATTTATCATATAAAAGGAGAAAATGGCTCAGGAAAGTCAACTTTAATGAATATGATTTTAAATTTTGACCGTGGATCTCACCCTTTCGAAAATAGCCGTTTTTCTGAGTTAGTGATTGCTATAAACCAAGCTAATACCCGTGTGATTGACAGGGATGCAGTTGTTTTTGAATGTTTTGATGATTTTAACAACCAAATTTGTGGGCCGCACGACATATTTAACGACCCATGGAAAAAACAAATCAATCTTTCCATTAATCAATTACTCAATAAATGCTTAGCCAATAAGTGGAGACATATTTTCACCTCACTAGAGTCTGAATATATTTCCCGTAAAAGGAAAACAATGTCTTCTGGCGAGAAAGTCGTACTTTCCATCATGCGGTTTTTTGCATCTTGGAACAGTAAGGTGAATTTATTAGTGGTAGATGAATGCGATTCATTTTTAGATTCTAATAATAAAGCGCTTTTTCGAGAAACTATTAATAATCTTGCTTCTCATATGGCTATCTATATTTGTACACATGATTCTTCTTTGCTTGTCGATTCTTGTTTATCTTATTGATCTATCTGCATATACATATTTGACATAAGGACGAAAGTGTCCTATAATTCACTTGAGAGTAAGGTTGGCATGAAAGCAAAGCAATTTATACAAAAACTTCGACGGGTAGGAGTTAAGGTCATAGGAGGGAGAGGTAAAGGTGGACATATGTTAGCAAGGTATAAGGGCAAACAGGCTACTATACCGACACATGGGGATGCTGATATGGGCAGGATTTTCCTCAGTAAAATTTGTAAACAATTAGGAATTACGTTTAAAGACTTAGCGTAAGAGGAGGTATTGATGCTGCAAGCATATCCGGTCATTTTAACAAAAGGGGGTGATAACATCATCGCAGAGTTTCCTGATGTTCCTGAAGCTATGACAATAGGAATTAATAAGGAGAATGCGTTAGAGTGGGCTCAAGATGCTTTAGTGGTTGCGTTATCAGGTTATCTAGATGAAAGGAAAGATATACCGCAGCCTTCAAAACCTAAACCAAAGCAGATGATTGTTGTGCTACCGCCACTTGTTGCTGCAAAACTAGCAATTTACCAAGCTATGCGTAATCAAAAAGTGACTCAGGCTGATTTAGCGGAAAAATTACACTGTGATGCTCGACAAATTCGACGTTTACTTGATCTTGATCAGCATTCGAGAATGGATTTTATTGACGATGCATTACATGAATTAGGTAAAAAATTAGTAATCGATATTCAACCTATTCTGCCCTCTAAATCAAGCCGGTTGAATGAACTGAGAGTCCGTACAGGTTAAATACGAATGACATTCGGAAAAAAAGTATAATACCTGAGTCAACTAAAAGTCCTAACAGTAGCATCCAAAATGATATTTTGATTTATGTGGGTATTGTAAAAAAGTCATTTAATTCTTGAGCAGTCTTTCAACATCATTGCAACCCTTAGAGTAATTCTATAGAATAAAATTCTATCTATTCATCTCATCCAGAGGCCTTATGAAACCATTTAGCATAGGTTTACTCATTCTAGTATTTTTACTAGGATTCTTTGTCTTCAGTGGTATTAATACCATTCCCCGGTTAGATGAAAAAGTTAAGGCCGCTTGGATGCAGGTTGAAAATCAATATCAGCGCAGAATGGATCTTATCCCTAATTTGGTAAACACAGTGAAAGGATATGCTAATTTTGAAAAATCTACATTGACCGACGTTATTAATGCTCGTGCGAATGCAACAAAAGTTTCCGTCTCACCTGACATGTTAAATGACCCGGCTGCAATGCAGAAATTTGAAGCAGCGCAAGGCGCACTTTCTTCAACTTTATCGAGGTTAATGGTCGTTGTTGAAAAATATCCTGATTTAAAAGCAAATCAACAATTTTTAGCATTGCAATCACAACTAGAAGGGACAGAAAATCGCATCGCGATTGCACGCAAAGATTATATTGATACTGTTTACGAATATAATATGACCATTAGAACTTTCCCTGGCCGCATTTGGGCATGGTTTTATAACGCGCAATTAAAGGCTTCATTTACGGCAACAGCCGGTGCTGATAAAGCGCCCGTTGTTAATTTTTAATGATGAATATGCGCCATTTTTTTCAATGGGTACTATTTTTAGTTTCATTTTTTCTCATCAACGCAGTATACGCCGCGCCTGTTTTTCCTGAGCTCACAGGGCGCGTAGTGGATAATGCGCATATCTTACAACCAGACACTATTGCACAACTAGATACGCTCTTAGCAGATTATGAGCGTGGGACAACTAATCAAGTTGTAGTCGCAACACTTCCTACGCTTCAGGGCTATCCTATAGAGGATTATGGTTACCAACTAGGCCGATACTGGAAGATTGGGCAAGCGGGTAAAAACAATGGCGTTATATTGATAGTTGCACCCCATGACCGAAAAGTAAGAATTGAAGTAGGGTATGGACTAGAACCTGTTCTGACAGATGCAATTTCAAGCTTCATAGTGCAACGCATTATCTTACCTGATTTTCGCGCGGGGCACTTAGAGCGCGGAGTCGTTGAAGGCACGCAAGCTATAGTTGATGTGTTAGGCGGGAAAAGCATCACAATAGACCAAAATGTCAGTACTCATGGTCAACCATTACCATTTTGGTTGGTCATTATTCTTGTATTTCTTTTTTTATGGTTCGTGATCAAACATCCATTTTTAGCGGCGATACTTTTAAGCTCTAATGGATCACGCTTTGGAGGCGGTGGTGGGGGAGGATTTAGTGGTGGTGGCGGTGGGTTTGGCGGCGGAGGAGCTTCAGGATCATGGTAAAAAAACTTTCTTTGAGAGATCAGCAACTCATTATTGCGGCAACAAAACAAGCTGAAGCTAAAACCAATGCTCATATTGTGACAGTTGTCTTACCTGCTAGCGATACCTACTCTCATTACATTATGATTTTGGGATTTATAGTTGCAAGCTTAGTAGATTTATTCTTATGGCACCAAAAAATTATTATTCAATTTCCCACGTTATTATCAATTCAGTTACTCTTTGCCATCTTATGCCCCTTTATTCCGGGTATAAAAATCCTAACATTAAAATTTCTACCCAAGCAAATGTATCATCATCGAGCCGCTCAAGTTGCTGCAGAAAAAAGACTAGCAGCTAGTAAAGATGTCAATTCTACTAAGCCCGTTTTACTCATTTTTATTTCTTTGGCAGAACGCTACATTCATATTTTTCCAAATGCGGTTATTCGCGACAAAGTGCCTGATAATAATTGGGATCCTATTGTGCGAGAATTAATACACTCCATTCGAACGATGGAACTTGCAAGCGCATGCGTGAAAGCAATTGAAGAAAGTGAAGAATTGTTATTAAAAGCATCTAGGACTTGAATCTTCTTAGTCCAACTCATTTATTCTACTCAATAAATAGATTTCTGATTAATTTCCTAAAATGGGTCTATACTTTAAGAGTAAAGGAATAATGGATTGGAGGTAATTTATGTTAAAAACTAAATGCGATGTAGATGTTAACATACAGAAACTATGCCCTCTCTCACTTGGATCAGCGATAGGTGTTACGAGCTTTATTGCAGTGCTTATTTGGACATTATGGGTCATGCACTACGGTATGTCACCCATGATGCTTGAAATGCATATACCTATGCCAACGCTATCTGACGGGTTTGTACATGCTTTATTTGCATTACTAAAGGGCTTTGTTTTTGGATTCTTTGTTGCACTTTTTTATGATTTATTCGCGTGTTGCTTTGCGTGCTGCTTTGCGCACAGAAAATCACATAAAAAGCGTAAATGAGAGAATGCTCTAAATATAGAGTTGAGTTGGCAGCTCATTCACCGAGCGCCTCGATAAGGCTTCTTGCTGCCGGCTCGGAGGTGGTGCACGATGATCCCACTTGTTTCATAGGTTCCTGTTATCCATCTAACCATTAAAGAATTAAACGATTACCTCACTGATTTAACATTTAGTAGAGGAGCTTTTAAATTTATTTTTTTGAAACTCGATAAATCACACCAACCCCGCCTACTAATTGAATGGTGATAACAGATTTAGGCACAGATGGGCATAAAGGCTTAGTTGCTTTGGGGTTAGCTAAAAGGCCCAGCAATAGCACCCAAGGTGATAATTAGATTTATGTGGATTCTCATGTGAGTGAGAGCAATGAAATTGATGAGTCGGTTCATTAACTATCCATTTATTTTGGCCATAACTGCCAAAATGTTTTACTGGTGACCAGTCCGGACTAATTGGCGGCAATGGCGGGTTATGCGAAGAAAAATCATCACATGCATGAACAATGCTTCCACCAAGAACTGTCATAACTGAATAGATTTCTTTTATTTCTTCTTCTGCGATTGTGAAAAAATCTTTAGATAATACCGCTAAGTCTGCTAACTGATTTTCTATAAAGCATCCTTTTTTACCTTCTTCATTGGAAAACCAAGAGCTACCTTTTGTGTAAAGTTCGATAGCTTTTTCTCTGGAGATAATATTGCTCTCATTATAAAGCGAGGTTCCGCCTATGGTTTTGCCTGTTGTTAACCAATATAAACATAGCCAGGGATTGTAGCTTGATACTCTAGTTGCATCAGTTCCCATACCTATTGGTATTCCTGCATCCAATATTTTTTTGATAGGCGGTGTACGTAAAGCATTTTCTTTTCCATACTTTTCAATGAAATATTCTCCTTGAAACGCCATGCGATTTTGTATAGCAATTCCTCCGCCCAATGCTTTAACTCTTTCAATGGAATGATCAGAGATTGTCTCTGCATGATCAAAAAACCAGTTTAATGTACTAATAGGAATCTCATTATTAATTTTTTCATAAACATTTAATGCCCGTTTAATTGATTCATCATAAGTTGCGTGTAATCGAAATGGCCAAGCGTTTTTAGCAAGTAATCGTATAACAGGTTCTAATTGACTTTCCATGTTCGGTGCTAAATCAGGGCGTGGCTGTAAAAAATCTTCAAAATCAGCGGCTGAAAATACCAGCATTTCTCCAGCGCCATTGTGTTTGTAATATTCATTGCCTTGTTGATATTTTGAGGTTTTCACCCAGTTTTCAAAATCATTTAATTCGTGTCCTGGTTTTTGCGTAAATAAATTGTAAGCTATTCTCACTGTTAATTTATTTTCATTATTAAGTTGGTCAATAACCTCATAATCGTCAGGGTAATTTTGAAACCCACCGCCTGCGTCAATGACACTGGTAATGCCTAGTCGATTTAACTCTCGCATAAAATGCAAAGTTGAATTCACTTGATCATCGCGGCTTAGTTTTGGACCTTGAGCCAATGCAGAGTAAAGAATGATTGCATTGGGATTTGCAATCAACATACCTGTCGGATTTCCACTTTTATCGCGTTGAATGGAAGTGCCAGGCATCTCTTTAGTATTTTTGTCGTAACCTATCGCATTAAGCGCCGCTCTGTTGAGTAATGCTCTATCATATAGATGCAAAATGAAGACGGGCGTTTCGTTCGAAACCGCATTAACTTCATCTAAAGTTGGCATGCGTTTTTCTTTGAATTGAAGCTCTGACCATCCCCCTACAACGCGTACCCATTGTGGCGGCGGCGTTCTTTCAGCTTGCTTCTTAAGCATAAATAGGGCGTCACTTAAACTTTTTATACCATCCCAGCGTAATTCCATATTAAAATTTAAGCCGCCACGGATGAGATGAATATGTGAATCATTTAGCCCTGGAATAACTATCTTATCTTTTAAATCGATAACGATGGTCTTGTCATTTTTTAACTGCAGTATTTCTTTGTCGTTACCAAACTTATAAAATTTTTTATTTTGTATGGCGACAGCGGTGACTGGTTTATCAAAAGTACCAAAACCTTTAAAATGACCATGATAAAATAGGATGTCTGTCATAAAGAATCCTCGCTTGTGGTGTTGTAATATTTATCCGCCGTGTCCACCTAACATAGATTGCGCATAAAAAACTCCCAAGCCATAGGCGCCGGCATGTTCTTTGGCAAGCTGAGTCACAGCTTCATATGTTTCTTGGCGAGCCCAGTCACGTTGTAATTCGCATAATACTTGTATCCAGGTAACGGGAATAACGCCACATTGGAGCATGCGTTGAATTGCAGCATTGTGTGCTTCAGTGGTGGTAGCGCCGGACGCGTCTACAACAGCGTAAACCTCATAGCCAGCTTGAATGGCGCTAATAGCTGGGAATGCTAAACATACCTCAGTCCATAATGCAGCTATCACTAATTTTTTTCGGCCAGTTTTTTCTACAGCAGCAACAAAATTTTTATCTTCCCATGAGTTCATGCTGGTTCGGTCTATGGGTATTTGAGCAGGAAACACAGCCTGCAATTCTGGTATTAATGGCCCGCTAAATGATTTTGCTGCTACTGTTGTCAGAATAGTGGGTACTTTAAAAATCTTGGCAGCTTTTGCGAGGCCAACAACATTATTGATAATGGCTTGTCTGCTGGTAGATTCTACACCAAAAAACATTTGTGGTTGGTGATCAATTAAGATTAGTGCACAATTATCTGGCGTCAGTAGCTCGAGTGATGATTTATTCATAATTTAATCCTTTAAGTAATGAATATAAAAAAATGTTAATTAACGGTTTGCAGCTAAATCAAATAAAAGAAATTCTGCAGTTTCGATCCCACGAATATGAATTAAACTTTCATCTTGAATCGCAGCGCCATCACCCGCAGATAATTGTTGGCCATTGAGATTGCAGCTACCTTTAATGAGTTGTAACCAACCGATGCGATCAGTTTGAAAGGTGTAATCAATGGAGTGTTGTGGTGCTAAATAGGCTGCATACAAATTCACATCTTGCTGAATTGTAACAGCTCCATTTTTTCCTTCTTGTGAGCCAATCAGAATGAGTGAGTTTGGAATTTTCGAGATAGTATTTTGCTGGTACGTTGGTTTCAATTCCGTTGATTGAGGAATAATCCAGATTTGTAAAAAATGCAGTATGTCCGAAGCCGAGTGATTAAATTCACTATGTTCAACGCCAGCACCTGCCGACATAATCTGAATTTCTCCAGGATGGATAACTGATCCTGTGCCCATGCTGTCTTTATGTTCTAACGATCCTTCAACAACATATGAAATAATTTCCATATTATTATGTGGATGCCTGCCGAACCCCTTTCCTGATTGAACAGTGTCTTCATTGATTACACGTAAATGACCGAACCCCATAAATTCTGGATCGTGATAGTCTGCAAATGAAAATGTATGATAGCTATTCAGCCAGTCGGTTTGACTATGTCCACGATCACTGCTTTTGCGTAGATGAATCATGTGAGCATCTCAATATGCAAAACAATATTATACCAGAAAGGGAGGAGGCAGCTTAACTTTTATGAAGGGGTGTTCTGCTGACCTTAAGGCCGGCGGGAATAGAGTTTGATTAGTAATTGATTGAATTCATTTATTTCCGTTTATGAATGGATGTAAAAATATAGATTGTGAGCGAGTAACTTAAGATATCGTTCTTTTGAAATAAGTCAATTATCATACAGAAACCCTGCATAAAAAACTATCTACATTTTCATGCTGATAAATCATTCATTGACAAATAAGACACTAAAATCTTCCTAAATTCGCATATTTGTTTTTACTAGCCTATTAATGTCCTCCATTAGCTCCTGTCCTTGAGGAGGTAAAGGTTGATATTGACCACAGCTCACGAAAGACATCGCTTGCTTTGTATAATTTAATGCAACGGGCTCTCTTGGAGCGCCAAACAGAACATTGTCATTCTCATTTAGGGCCTTTTGAAACTGAGTTATGTTACGATTAATGATTGGATAGTGTGCTTGTCTGGTAGGTGTGATCGTATCAAAATTTGCTGGAAGGCCGTTCATTAGCATATTTTTTAATACTTTTATTCTCATTCTTTTTTGTGAAGCGCTTTTTAAAGTACGTGATCTAAAAAAAGCTGTCACCCTGTAGTCATCAGTCCCGTCAAGTTGGCGCAAATAATTTTTCAATTTTGTTAAAAGCGTGTGGTGAGTTGTTGCATTTTCTATATCTATTTGTGCCATTTTGGTGCTGTCAATCTTTATATGCACACAATTATCTACGGCATCCGATTGATGCTGTTTTAATTTAGGCCCCGCATTTTCCATGCTAAATGTAACTGAAAATGCTTTTTCTTCTCCTTTTATTTCTGAAAACTCTTTAGGTGGAGACCCATAATAAGCTTCTAGCTTTAATGATAAAGCTGACCGCTCATTATCAGATTGTGGTGTAAGACGAGGCATCACTTGACCACCTGATAATACAACATCACGACTACGATTAATCCATAATGGAGGATAATTCGGAGAACGATAAGGATGCGGTTCATCCTCTTCCTCTGAGAAGGGTGCTTCGAGATCCTCCTGTTTATCATCATCCAGATTGTGCTCTTGCACTGGTTGTAACCATACAGTATCAAGTCTATGAACTGAAGAAAATGCAGGGTAGGGTTGCAAGGGTTGATGACGCACTAGTTCTACTTTCTTTTCCTCTAAGGATGATGCTTCGGAGTCCGCGTGTTCATATTTCTCCTCCACATTATCTTCTTGCGCCCATACACGATCTCTACGCAAAAACCCAGAATGGGATTGCAAAGATGCTGGCGTTGCTATTGGTGCTGAGGAAGGCAACTGAAGGGTCAGTTGTTGCCTTCTGGGAAATGGCATCAATGGTTCCATTTTGCTATCACTTTGAGCCCATTCATCGGTTAGGGGCAAGTCCACACTGAAAATGGGGAGCGGGTGCGCCGCAGAAGCGCGAGTAAATGCTAGCTCAGATCTTATCCTCATAAAACGTAACAGTAATAAAGACTGAAGTGTTATTAACGCTGCTGAGTGAAGCATCTGATCGGTCGGTTGTTGGTATGTAGATATATCTATAGATATAAATGGCCTTGTCGTGGGAAAAGCATCTGGAAGGAATCCAGGCATGCTGTACAAAGCTAACATTAATCTTGCTAAGTAATCGCCACTCGCATTTTCTTCTATAATTTGCTCTTCAACGGGTTCGTCATCATTTAGTTGTGCTAAATTAGCCGGGATATGATTGCCCAGTTCAGACTTAACTTCTCGCGCTTCTTCCTCTAGAATTCGTTCTTCCAGCTGGGGGTTCTGCTTTAATAACCTCTCTCGCAAGTCTTTGATGCATAGTGGCTCATAAAGTAATAGAGTGCGAGGGAATGCTTTTTTAATCGCATCTTTTTCATATAAAATACCATCACTTGCCAGCACTGGTGTTCGCATAAATCGTTTTGTTAGTGGGCAAATTAAATCTGTTTCTTTCAGTTGAAACGGCTCGCCTTCCTTCAGGATTTTTTCAAGCAGTTTGAAAGGTATGAGCGTTTTCTTCAATGGCTCTTTCGTAACTGGCGAAGTCTTCTTTTTCTTACGCCACTCTTCGAGATTAGCAGCATCGTAGATATGTCCATCGCTGGCTATAATAGGCTGTGCAGGCGCTCCTTGCGTGATAGCACATATGATATCGTTTTCTTCAATAGTTAATACGGCTGGTTGGGCTGTTTTTGGTTCTAGTGATGGTCTAAGCATATGCATTCTCGTTATAGTATTATTTAGATTTATACCCAGCATTTTACAATGAATTGGTCTAACTGTAAACAATATTAAGCTAAACTCGCTTCGAAATCGAGTAAAATTTGCTCACTTATTCCGTCTTTTCTTCTGGATTTTATGAAAAAATAGCTCCGAGGAGTTAGCTATAGAAATATCAAATCAATGAACTTCTCACTTTAAAGGTATCGCGTCTTGAATCGCTCACTGATGGCGTTTTTGCCATCGCGATGACTATTCTAATTCTCGATCTAACCTTACCAACGGGCCTCACTGATTCTCAACTTTCTGGTTTTTTACTATCCAGTATTCTTGTAAAATTATTTGTGTATATTGGCAGTTTTACTATTTTAGGGACGCTGTGGATTGCTATGCATTTTCAAATAGGTTTGCTTAATCATACGAACAGACCCTATCTTTGGACGCACATATTATATCTCATGATTATTTGCATCGTGCCTCTTTCTGCAAATCTAATCGCAGCTTTTCCACATAACAGGATTACTTTATCCTTTTATGCTATTAATCTTCTATGCGCGAGCATTGCTCAGTTTATTATTTTTCAATGTGCTCATTTTTATAAATTAAATGATGAACGGTATAATCCAGAAATTCGAAAAGCTGTTGTCGGGCGCATCTTAATAGCCCCTCTATTTTATCTGGCGGGTCTGTTAGTCGCTCAGTGGCAGACCGCGCTGGGTTTTATTCTCTTGATTATGCCGATCTTTATCTATATTTTACCGGGGAAAGTGGATAGATTTGATTGAAAGCATTTTTAATTACGCCCTCCAATAATAACTCTCATTTTAGAATTTTAAAATTTTATGTGAACTCTCCTTTTCGGCTGTTGGTGCTTATTTGGAGATATGGTCATAAAAATAATTCTTCGTTAAATTGAGGGGGTAATAAAAATCTATAGTACGGGTTTGAAAATTGGGCGGCGCCCCTGGGGTTTTTTGGCTAGTATATTGATTTAATTTATTTATTCTAAAATATATAGGATGAATCTATCCTGCTATTCA
>DHJK01000016.1 GCA_002404295.1 Legionellales bacterium UBA4722 | reverse complement strand
CTATAAAAAGTTTACCCGAGTAAACTTTCTTATCTTTCGCTTAAATTCTATAAAAAGTTTACCCGAGTAAACTTTTTTATGCTTCTTCTTCAAGAATCACTTTCGTGTTTTCAATTATTCGACCAATTAAATTTTCGGACAATTGTTTACTAAACGCAATTTGTGCTAGGCCAGCTTTTGAATATTTGATCTTAAATAACTTTTTTCCACTGTTATTAGTAATCCAAGCTAAATCTTTAGTAATACTTAATACAGTATTTGTGCGGGCATTTTTTAGTTTTTTAAAGACATATTCTGGGGGCTGAGCTTGTCCTATTAGTTCCTTTGCAGTTGCTAATACAGCGGCTTGTAATAATGGATCTTTTTTACAAATAAGCTGTAAATGATAACCCCATTTTTGTTTGAGGTTTGCCGGATGCCCAAAAGCTTTAATAATATCTTCATGTAGGTCAGCTAACGCCATCAATTGACTAAACCATGATTTTTTTACGCCGATATCTTGCATAATCTCAGCTTGGTTTTTGTATATTCCCATATCAATCCATCGTTTATAATCGCATGCTCTTTCATATGGGCTAATATCTTCTCGCGGCCTGTTTTCTGCATCCATCGCAAGTAATGCACTTTTATCAGATAAATCAACTATAGCGGCTTTAATTTTTATACCCAGATGTTCACAAGCAAATAGTCTTCTTGCACCACAGATAAGCTCATATCCTTCACCGCTATTACTTTTTCTCACTAGCGCTGGTATTTGTTGTCCGACTTTTTGTAAGCTTTCAATGAGATCCGCACAGGAATCAGGTGTTAAATATTCTTGTAGTCTGTTGGCTAAGTGCCATGGCTTACATAGTTTGGTATCAATTAATTTAATTTGATACGGTATGGTCGATTCATCTTGTGAGCTTCTTTTTGAAGAAATTGTGATGTTATTATTTTGTAATGAATTAGACATTATTGTAGAAGACATAATATTTGTATCATCTACAGGCTCAATGCCTTCAAATTTAATGGCATCAAGCAATCCAACAATTGCAGCAGAAGTTTTTCTTGGTTTAGACATTTTCTGTGAGCTCCACTCTGTTTGAATCCTTTGCCATCGATGCAATCCAAGACTTTTTGATTAAGTCTTCTAATTCGTCATTTACCTCATCTGCGGCTTGACGTACTCTATCTAATGTTTTTTTGTTGCCAGCATATTTTTCAACTTCATAAATTGACTGCATATCCATACCAATTTTTTTAATAGCTTCGCTATTAGGCATCATAGCTAGTTGTACATAGGTTCCATACAATTGCCTAATGGCTGCAACTAATTCCTTTGTTTTTTCAGAGCCTTCATTCTTGGTTACAAGAAGCCGAAGGAAGGCATATTCTTTCTGAGGTAATCTTGAAAGGACATCTTTTAACATGCCAAAAAATTGGATTGTGCTTGAAAAATCAAGCATAGAGGGTGGAATTGGAATTAAAAGAGAAGTTGCTGCATAAATTGAGTTAATGCTAATCATTCCCATGCTGGGAGGGCAATCAACTATGATGATGTCATAATTTTCTTTAATAGTTTCAATGCCTTGCCTTAATATATCGTAAAAATAAAATGGCTTTCCTGCTGTTTGGGATTTGATGTTTTTCACAGGGAGCTCAAACTCTGCATTATATAAAGCAAGATTAGCTGGGATCAGGTCTAAGCCATCCCAATATGTTGGTCGAATGGCGGATGCAAGCGATGTAGCTTCTCCCAGCAAATAGGGTAAAAGAGTATTTTCATCATCAATATCATTATCGGGGATGTATCCAAAACATTGGGTACCGGAACCTTGGCTATCCGCATCTATAAATAAAACTCTATACCCTTGTAGGGCAAAATGATGGGCGGCGTTTATAGCTGTTGTTGTTTTCCAAACGCCTCCTTTAAAATTCGTAACGGCAATAACAGCCGGATCTGATCCAGCGGGCCGGGAGGGTTTGGTTCCAAAATAACTTCTCAGATAGTTAATATGCTTGAGTGTGTAAATACGACGTCCTGATATAGTGTCTATTTCTGCAGGTTGCAGTTTTTTTTCTTTTTCTAAATCAAAAATAGTTTTGCGAGATCGCCCGACCATTAAACTAGCGTCATTGATGCCCCAGGTGCGTAATGTTTTTTGTGTTTCAGGATTGAATGCGCGCTTTCTAAACACTTCTAGAGCTTTTGATCCATTTAGTTCGAACTTTTCAAAAATGTTAGATGCGTGTGACATAATGCTTCCTTGGCCAAAGGCAAAGTTTTTCTAATTTTTAGCATACCCACCTAAATTTAGCAAGTATCTTATTTTACTGGGAGATTACTTTTTTTATTAGATGTTAAATGGTAGCATGAGAATAGAAATAGGGAATAGAAAAAGTGAATGGGATAATAGCCGTGAAGTTGGTGCAAATTGGATTTTAATTATGGTCTCTAAAATTAGTTTAGATGATATTGAAGCGCTTGTGAAGCAAGGCGAGTCGATGAGTTTAGAATTTAAAACATCTACAGCAAAATTACATAGCGTGTTAGAAACACTTTGTGCATTTTTAAACGGGAAGGGCGGGACTCTTTTGATTGGTGTGAAGAATAACGGCCAAATTATTGGACAAGATGTAACTGATAATACTCGTTTAGAAATAGCAAATTTATTATCGAAATTAGAACCACCAACCTCTATAGATGTAAGCTATATCCCTATAGAAAAGGATAAATATGTCATTAAAATGACTGCGATATCAAATCGAGCATTAATCCCATATATTTTTGATGGAAAACCTTATTGGCGAGTTGAATCTTCAACTAAGTTAATGCCACAACAACGATATCACCAAATATTAATTGAAAGAACACACAAGACAGATGGTTGGGAATTAGGTAAATCAGATCATTTTAACATTGATGATTTAGATAAAAATGCAATTATAAGTGCTATAAATGAGAGTATTGGAAGAGGGCGAATGGAGGCACGATTAGCAACTAAAGATCCAAATGAGGCGTTGATACGATTAAAGTTATTAGTAAATGGAAATATAACCAATGCAGCAATAGTTTTATTCTGTAAAGATCCAATGCCTTATTACCCACAATGCTTGTTACGGATGACTTCATTCAAAGGATCCGATAAAAGTGATTTGCTTGATAGCCAAAGAATTCATGGAAATGCTTTTGTTTTGTTGAAGGAAATGGAGTTTTTTTTAAAGCGTCATATGTCAATCAAAAGTGAAATCATTCCGGGAAAGATGGCTCGTAAAGATATTCCAGACTATCCACCACGTGCAGTCCGAGAAGCAATCGTGAATGCAATTTGTCACCGCGACTATACAATTCAAGGTGGTTCAATTAGCGTGATGATTTACAATGATAGATTAGAAATTACTAGCCATGGTACGCTGCCATTTGGTGTCACAGTCGAAGATTTAAAAAAAATACACGAATCACAGCCAAGAAATGAAAGAATCACTAATGTAATGAATAAAATGGGCATTATCGAGTCGGTTGGTACTGGCACTCAAGAAATGATTAAAGAGTGCAAAGCGCTCGGCAAGCCAGCGCCAGAATATATAGAGCGTGGAAATACATTTGTCGTTTGCTTTAGAAAAACTGCGCATACCTTAAAAGAGGATGTAGATATACGATATGAAAAAATCCTATCACTTCTAAAATTGCACCATGGTTTAAAAAGAGTAGAAATTAAAGATAAAATCGATATATCTATTTCTGACCGTACGCTTCGCCGAGATTTAAATCATTTGATGGAGCTTGGCCGTATTCGATTAAAAGGAAAAGGGGCGTCGGCTGTTTGGTTTTTATACAATAAGGACATGGATTAGGCCATGATTATATCGTTATAAATGTAAAATAGCGTATTTAAATCAAAGAGTTAGCTGATATTAGGCCACGTATTAGGCCAAAATGACTAACTTAATAACACTGATTTTCTAGCTAAGTAGGTTAATAATTCTAAAAACCACTACACTTTATATGCTATAGTTCGCAAAATATACTACATCAATACAATATAACCTCAGAATCGAATATGGGAATTAATAAACTTAATCATTCGCGACTAACCCAATTGTATACCGCTGCCAATTGTACTCTTAGTATTGAGGAGGCAGCAAATATTTTGCAAATGCCGAGAAAAGAAGTTGCTAAATTAATGGCACGTTGGGTAGAGCAGGGATGGTTTTTAAGAATTAAGCGCGGGTTATATATTTCTATTAAGCCAGATGTAACAGGCTTATCACTAAACAATTCTTGGGCCATCGTAAAAAAAATTTATAATCCTTGTTATATTGGTGGATTAAGTGCGGCTGAATATTGGGGGTTCATAAATCAAAAAATTTCTAGCATTAACGTTTTTAGTACTCAAAAA
>DHJK01000117.1:1778-7665 GCA_002404295.1 Legionellales bacterium UBA4722 | reverse complement strand
CAAAAGTTATTTTTTCTGGAAACAAAATTTTTATTGATGTAGAGCTCAATGCTATTTTTTCATCCTCTCTTCATAAAGAAATATCTTTAGCGAAATTACAAAGTCTGGTTGATGAAATCTCTGCTAAATACCGAAATGCGGGATACGTTCTTACACAAGCCTATCTTCCACCCCAAAAAATCAAACAGGGTGTCGTACATATCAACATAGTGGAAGGTTATATTAGTCGTGCAACTATTCAAGGGAACCCAGGATTATCTCGTACTATTTTAGAAAAATATGGCAATAAAGTACTCCAGTCTAAACCATTGAATATATCTGTTCTTGAATATGAGATTTTACTTGCCAATGACCTGCCTGGGGAAACTGTACGAGCGGTTATTACACCATCAAAAAATATACCTGATAGTTCCGATTTAACGTTATTTGCGACTCATCAGTGGACGAATGGTTACGTTATATATAATAACTATGGAACGCGTTTTTTAGGGCCACTACAAACATCAGTAGGTGGGCAAATCAATTCGCTTCTTTTTCCAGGCGATAGTAATGCATTGCATTTTTCTGCCACCAGCAAAACTGAACAATTACAATTTGCAGAATTTGTTCATACGCAGGTTATTGGGAGCAATGGGCTTAATTCAACTGTAGGCGTTAATTACATACAAACTAAACCGGGTTTTCTATTAACGGATTTTGATATTATTGGTCGTAGTTCTTCTCTCTATGGCAATTTAACGTATCCACTCATTCGCACACGTACTCATAATTTATTTCTTAAAGGTTTAGGAAATTATCAGAATGTCAATGCAACTATCCTGAGTTCGCCTTTTTATCAAGATCGTTTTCGTACGCTTGGTTTAGGCTTGGAATTTGATGGACTTGATTCCTGGCATGGTAGCAATACGTTGGAACTAACAACCACGCATGGATTTGGTATTATGGGAGCGCAAAAACATTTTTATCAGTCTCGTCCGGATGGCACACCTATATTTACTCAGATAAATTTTAATGGATCGCGATTACAAAGCATAACGGATAGATTATTTGTTTATTTAGGTTCACAAGGGCAATATAGTTTTAATCCATTGTTAGCTACTCAGCAGTTTAGTTATGGCGGACCCTATTTTGGACGTGGATATGATAGTGCTGAGTTTGTAGGGGATAGAGGTTTGGCTGGTAAAATTGAAGTGCGTTTTCAGACAATACCGGGTTGGCGATTTTTGCAAGCGATTCAATATTATGTTTTTTATGACGCGGGTGTTATTTGGAATATTGATAATATTAATTTGCCGGGAAAACAAAGTGCAACGTCCACAGGGGTTGGGGCTCGCTTTAATTTTATGTCGCATCTGGATGGGGAAATGTTTATTGCTAAGCCGCTGACTACTCCTAATGCAACATTAGTTGCATTAGGGGAGAATGGAAAAGGCGCTAGAGGGTATTTTCAAATAATATTGCATGAGTGAAAACTCGGCACTGGTGCAGTGGCAGCTCCAAAGCCTCAGTTTACTTGGGTTTTGCGGAAGAATCTCCAAAACCGGCCAGTTTTGGAGATTCTTGGGTTAAAGTGCATAAGCAGGTGCAATCCGCCATGGCAGTACTTTTTTCATATTAGATCCTCACATTTTATTAATTTCAAATGGATTTTCGTTATTATACGTTTAATTAAAAGCCACATTCTCCATTTTATAACGTACAAACACATTGATGTATATTTTAGAGAACGTTATTAATAACCAATTAATATGCTAATATTAAGCAGAAATTGATTCCTCATGGCGGATTTCACCCGCTTATGCACTTTAACCCAAATAGCTGATGCTCTCACTATAGATTTCTCTCACGCTATGTGTGACTTTAGCAAAATGCGTTACTTTTTCTGTCACGAGCTGGCCTGCGTTTTTCATGTTGTCACTATATCCCGCCAATTGAAGTATCCGACCCTTCAGAATGCCTTGTATTCTGCGTGATGGCGGTTGATGTGGCGCATGGTCATTAAACAGATAATGCCTCATAATAAATATCACATCATCTTTTACATCACTAAAATGGATATTGAAAAATTGATGCATAGCTTTAAAATAACCGTGTTGCAGGATAAACCAGAGCTTTGTAGAAGTGCTCCTGCCATTGGTCTTCATGATTTTCAATGAATGAAGCACTTTTTCCGGAAGTAAAAAAAAGTGGCTACGCTCAGTCGCATTAAATTGGGGTACGGCATACAGTTCCGTCATTTCATCCTGACTGAGAATCTGTAGCCGCTGGCTTGTTTTGTTGTTCACCCCGCCCATTTTTTTCATTTTTACCCTCTATTTTATGATGGTTAAGCATGATGCTTGCGGCATTTTGATCGAAACGCTCTTCCTCATCAATCTATTCAAGAACAGAGTCTTCATGACGCATAATTTTTTTCTGGCCAGATCCGCATCTAAACATCCTATTTCTCCTCTCAAGCCATGTGCGGCGCTACCTGTAGAGGAATTGTATCAATGATAGGATTGAAAATAGTCATTAGCGATACGATAATTCGGGTGATGGATTTGGCAGTAGGTTAACTTTGTTTGCGTCGGTAACATTTCTGGGGGATGTACGCGCAACCCCTGTGTGTCCAGTAAAGGCTGGGTATTTCAGCAGGAGATTAACCTGCCCGGATAAAAATCAGAATCCGGTAACTTGAATAGCAGTGTTGCGGGTGACCAAGACGCTGAAGCCTATTGACAAAGCCATATTCGGTATGGTGAGTGAGCTATCAGGCCGTAATGAAGTGAACATAGAGGTGGCCTCGTAATGTGCATTTCCAAGAGTCGAGCCGTTAGGGGTTTGGCGAAGACAGCATAGGCAGACGAATACTGATTGATACGTCTGTTTATCTTGGCGGGGTGTTTAGTGACAGCATGATAGCAAGGGATACCTAAGCAACTGGAGAAGCCTTGCTCGCCCCGAGAGAAATCCTCGGAGCATGGTAGGTTCTATAACCGCGACACGGGAAATGAACTGAAAGGCGAGCAAGGTGACGGATGGGTGTGTATTAGCGATGAAGTGGGGTAACGCTCATGGAGTCAAGGCACCCTGTTGATAATAACGTTTCCAACAATATGTGAGGCAGAGGTGAAATGATAAAATCGCCAATCAGTCTGCAAGAGCTGAGAAGGAAAATATATGTTAAAGCGAAGACGGAAACCCAGTGGAAGTTCTGGGGACTTTACGTTCATATTTGCAAGCTGGAAACACTGCAAGAAGCTTATCGTATGGCTAAAAAGAACAAGGGTGCGCCAGGAATTGACGGTGTTACATTTGATGATATTGAAGCCATGGGTACCGAACGATACTTGCAGGAAATTCACACGGAATTAGTGAAACGGGAATACAAACCTAAACGCGCAAGGGAAGTAAAAATACCTAAACCGGATGGAAAAAGTATGAGAGTACTTAAAATTCCAACAATACGCGATAGAATTGTAGAGGGTGCAATTAAACTCATCGTAGAACCAATTTTTGAGGCTGATTTCAAAGATGGGTCTTATGGGTATCGCCCAAAACGTAAAGCAGCCGATGCAATCATAAGAGTGTCGAAAGCCATAGTCAGCAAGAAAAGTAGAGTGATAGATTTTGATCTACGCGCTTACTTTGATACAGTGCGACATGACATTCTGTTGAAGAAAATTGCGGCTCGTATTCAGGATAATGAAGTGTTACATCTCATTAAACTGATGTTAAAAGCGGGCGGCAAGCGGGGGCTGTGTCAAGGAGGCGTGCTTTCACCCGTGCTCAGTAATTTATATCTGAATACGGCGGATAGCATGCTGGAGCGAGCAAAAGAAGTCACTAAAACAAACGGGCAATATAACTTAGAGTATGCAAGGTGGGCAGATGATCTTGTCATCCTTGTGGACGGGTTCAGAAAACATGCCAAGCTGATGAAATCAGTTGAAATAAGGCTGCGAGAAGAACTAGCAAAGCTAGATCTTACCATCAACGAAGATAAAAGCAAAATCGCCGATTTAAACAATCGAGATGATAGTTTCACTTTTTTGGGATTTGAATTTAGGCAAATGAAAACCAGAAACGGAAAAGATGGCGCTAGATGCACGCCCAAGAAAACAGCAGCAATCAAGCTGCGAGTGAAATTAAAGGAAATATTTAAAGCTAAACGCGGGAGACCCGTTACTGAAGTAGTGGCAGAGATAAATCCCATTCTAAGAGGATGGGTAAACTATTTAAGAATAGGAAACTCTAGTCGATGCTTTAAAAATGTCGAAAATTGGGTACAGAAGAAGATACGCAGGCATCTCTATAAAGCTCGTCAACGAACAGGGTTCGGCTGGAAGCGATGGAGTAAAAAGGAGCTATAACGAAATACTGGTATTTTTCACGATTATCAGATCAGGTACGCAACCTAATGAAAATCAGCCAGACCGATAGGTCACATAAATTTTAACAAGAAGTTATCAAGAGAGCGTAGTGCGGCAAATCCGCAAGCTGCGTTCGATGTGGCAGGAATTGGAGACGAAATGCAAAAACATTTACGCGCCAGTTCCTGACCCTACTTTACACCTTTGTATTGATGACAACATTTACCATCTACAATCATTTGGCGACCTGAGGAAAAAAGCGCTTAATCTACTAGATAAAAAAGAGATTGAGTCTGTTTGCTTATTTTTACGTGAACAAAAACGTTCTATTTGAGCACCAAGATGATCTGCAAAAAATTGAGATTGCGAAGCAAGCATCGCCTGTTGCCTGGTACAATATCAATTTGAAAGGTACCTACAATTTTGAATTAAGTGATGATTTACCAAATTTAGATGAAATGATGCGGTCGATTGATGGATATTTACCCGTTTAAAAAAGTATACCACTCTGGGAGGCCGCTTTTATCAATGGCCGCAGCGGTTTTTGTCTTTTTTGGAGGGAAAATCCCTAGGACCCCTATTAGATTAAATTTTCGTTTTTATAACAAAAATCCTATTTTTATCTTGCAACCTTACTTTTTCATAATCAATGCTTATAATTTTTTTGCCGTCTACTATGTCACCAATATGGATGGATTGGCCATTAATGACAGCAATTTTTTCTTGTTCAGAAATAAAGACGCCGCTTAATTGCAAACTGCCTTGATACATTATTTCCGAGAGTGGACTGTCAACTGTTGGAAGGCGTGCGGCTTGGGATGCTATCAGCTGATTAGTGGGTGCAGTAATCCCTTTCTTTTTAGATTGATTAGCAAAGGGGTTAGGTAAAATATGAGACAATTTTGGATAATAAGCTACTAACGCTAAAATAGTTAACCCAAAGATGATACTTAACAATAACGCATTGAACCAATTGAAATTTCGAGTCTGATTATTTTGAGAAAAAATATGACGTCTATTCTCGATATTTTTTTGGGTTTTGGTTAATGCATCATAAACTATGCTCATGGCACAATATCTCCCTAGCGCAATCTTCAATCATGTGATGGTCTATTCTATGACTTTCCTTAACGAAAGCTGCTAACAGAGCACGATCACATAATATATTAATAATACGCGGAATACCGCCCGTATACCGATGCAAAGCTTCTATCGCCTCATCGGTAAATAAAAGGTTCTTCAACACGAATACATCATTACATACATTAGCTAATCGATGATATACATAATTGTTTATATCTATTTTTTGCAAAGGCTCAATGTGAAAATATACACCTATTCTTTGCCTAAGCTGGCGCAATTCATATAATCGAAGTTTTTGATCTAATTCAGGCTGTCCCATTAATACTATTTGCAATAATTTGTTTTTTTCCGTTTCTAAATTCGAGAGTAAACGGATTTGCTCCAGTTGAAGTATGCTCAAATTTTGAGCTTCGTCAATCACAATGACTATATTATTACCTTTATTAGAT
>DHJK01000117.1:0-1644 GCA_002404295.1 Legionellales bacterium UBA4722 | reverse complement strand
TATTGATGAGAATAAATTTATCTTTCGTTCTTGTCTTGATGCCGAAATCTTTGGGTAATTAGTTGTAACAATTCCTATTCGTTATAGTTTGTGTTTAATACTAGGGCAAATTTAGTTTTTTTATCCTTATGTTTTAATAATTTTCTACATAACATTGTTTTGCCTGTGCCAACCTCACCTGTGACGACGATGATTCCTTTTCTATGTCCAATTCCATATAATAAATTCGACATTGCATCCATATGGGACGGGCCAGAATAAAAGAAATCAGGATCTGCAGTGACATTGAAGGGATTTTCTTTAAATTTATAATAATCTAAATACATAGCATTATCCCATACAGCGCAGCGATATATAACATAAAGAATAGTGTGTCTATTTTTAGTATAGCTAGGAGAACATAGTATTGCCACTTGAATATGGTTTGTCTACTCAACCCAAGTTATGATGATCCCAACTGGACGATGTTTCGTAGAGCTGCCTTTTTTGGGAATATAAATTCGCCTCAGCTGTTGAGGCTGATAACCTCTTTGCTGCAGCTCTAGTGCGGCTTGCATTTTATTCGGTTACAACCCCAATTTAAAGTGCTATAATAAAAAGCAAGGTAAGAACAAAACTAAGGTAGGAAACTCCATAAAATATTACTATTAGTTAATTGAGATTTATTTCATGTCCAAAACTGAAACGACTCAAGAAAATTCGCTCAAAAACTTCACAAAAGTTCTTATTGCTGATGATGATGCTCCTACCAGAATTTTGTTGCGGACTGCCATAGCTCAATGGGGTTATGAAGCCGTTGAGGCTCGAGATGGGGAAGAGGCATGGAATCTCTTACAAAGAGAGCTTAGTCCAAAAATTTTAGTTCTTGATTGGATGATGCCCAAAATAGATGGTATTCAATTATGTATTAAAATACGCGAACAAATCCCCTTGAAGCCTTATATTATTTTATTAACTCAGAATACAGGTACGACAAATATTATTAGAGGGCTGGATGCAGGAGCCGATGAGTTTCTTACAAAACCATTTAAAATGACAGAATTGCGTAGCAGATTGGCCGTAGCGGCAAGAATAGTTGCTTATGAAAATATTTTGACGAATTTTGCTAACAAAATCGCAAGTTATACAGATCAAATTCACGAAATTTTAAATCTTACGTATATAAATTTGAATGAATTAACCTCTCTCATGCAAGAAAAAACAGCGGATTTAGTTGTTAGGTTAGAAAAAATCGCTGAAATAAAAGCTAATTTGGAAATTGTAAAAAAGATCTCCACAGATATCCAAAATCAAAAATGAAATGGTGGGGAAAAATATGGAGAATGAAATTGTAAAAGCTCCTGAAATACTCCGCATTTTCATTAAATTTGCAAGCGGATATGCCATAATTTTTGGGACATTAATAATTTTATCGCAGCTCTTTTATTATTGGGTTCCCTACAATATCATAGTTGCAATAACTTCAATCATCAAACCTAATACAGCGCTAATTTTTATATTCGCAGGAATCTCCTTGTGGTTGCGTAATGAACATAATGGAAAATATTATAATTATGTCGTAGAAATTTTATCAGGCTTGATTTTTCTCATTTCATTTATTACTTTTATTAGAATATTTTTTTAATATAAACGTTGGCATAGATC
>DHJK01000065.1:8709-22559 GCA_002404295.1 Legionellales bacterium UBA4722 | reverse complement strand
CGAAAGAAATTTACATTCTTAAAGGGCCAGATGGTAAGCTGATTGAGTATAGCCCGCCGGGCGCAATCAGAGTGGGTGTCAATGGTGAATTTGAAGGCGTTTTTAGAAAAAATGAACGTGCTTTAGTTTCAGCAGATTTTGATCGAGTTCAAATGCTTACAGATTCTAAAATCGTATTAGAGAATAAAATGATCGTGTTAATGAGAGCAGAACGAGATCTTCAGGATATGCAGGGAGCAGAACCTGAGACATTAAGAACCAACATAACTAAACTGAATGAACTGAAGGCATTTGAACCTCACACAACCGGCGCCGAAAAAAAGGACCTAACAAAGGAGATAGATAGGATAACAGAAGTTATAAACGCTGAACTAAACAAAACGACGATATTAGAAGCTAAAACAAATGAACTGGAAAAAATGATCTTAGACGTAAAATCAGGTGTAGAAGCAGTCAGAAAAAATACAAGTATTTGTAAAGCTGAGGAACAAATAAAAACAAATAAAGCAGTAAATAAAATTGAAAATAAATCATTGATGCGCAAAAGTGTAAAAAAGGAAAAAATTCGTGAAGTAGAGGGGAAACTTAATGAAAAGTACGCTAGCCTCGATTTAAACTTCAAAAAGATACAAAAATTTACCGCTCACATTACTAATATACATGAAACATTAAAGGTCACCAAAGTAAGACTAGAAACGCATAAAGCGGATAATCAAACGATTATGAATCAGCCAAAAGAGAAGATCGATGCTCCACAAGAACCAAGGCGAATGAGTGGACCATAAAGGATTCCTTTAAAGAAAACCCCACAACAGATGTGCGGGGTAAGTTTTGCGACATAACAATTCAGCTCTAAGTTTACCTATATAATTAAAAAGCAGCTTTTAAAATTCATACGCAATGCCGCTAAAAGCACCCCTCACCCGCCGCCTTCGGCGTCGACCTCTCCCACAAGGGGAGAGGCGCCCTAAGCAGCTGCGCATTTATAAGACCAATATACCGGATGCTAGTGCGCCGCAGCAGGGAATGACACATTAGGAGGCGCTGAATAGTTACTGTCAGTTTATAACTAATCCCCTGCCACCATCATCTCTTCCAACAAAATAGACCCTGTCCTGATATTCCCACGCACATCAACATCAGCACCTACCTCAACTAAATTCTTATACATATCTTGCAGATTTCCAGCGATCGTTATTTCTTCAACCGGATATTGAATCTCGCCATTTTCAATCCAATAGCCCGCTGCGCCGCGTGAGTAATCGCCATTCACTAAATTAATACCTTGACCCATTAATTCAGTCACTAACAATCCAGTGCCCATTGTTTTTAATAACGCAGGCAACTCTTTTTTGCCGGTTGTAATAAATAAATTATGCGCGCCATCTGCGTTACCTGTTGTTTGCATCTCTAATTTTCTAGCGGCGTACACCCCCAAGCTATAGCTTTGTAAAATGCCATCTTTAATGAAGACATTTGGACGTGTTGCAACACCATCATCATCAAAAGGGGCACTTCCTAAACCTTTCGCTAAATGAGGGCGTTCATCGATGGAAATATGGGAGGGAAAAATGGGTTTGCCTAAATGATCTAATAAAAAAGAGGTTTTGCGATAGAGATTACTACCGGTGATTGCTGTCATGAAATGACCCAGTAAGCCTCTGGCTTCTTCGGCCGCAAATATAACAGGTACACGACGTGTTGTTAGGCACTGTGCATTTAGACGACTCACTGTGCGCTTTGCAGCTTCTTCAGCAATGCGGTCAACAGATGTTAATAATTGAGGATCACAGGCGACGGTGTAACTGTAATCTCTTTGCATGTCCTCGCCTTCTGATGCAATCAGCATACAGCTCATCTCATGTCGAGTGACGGGGAAGATACCAATAAAACCTTCTGAGTTGCCGTAGACGTTCCAGGCTTCCATGGTTGAAATACTGGCGCCATCAGAATTGGTAATGCGTTTATCATAGGCTAAGGCAATTGCTTCACACTTTTTAGACATTTCAATGGCTTGTTCGACGGTGATAGACCATGGATACGCTAGCTCTAATTCTGGATAATTAAAAGCCAAACTGCTTTTATCAGCTAAGCCTGAGCAAGGGTCTTCATCGGTAAAACGCGCAATATTACAGGCTGCCTGGATCGCTAACCGGATTGCTTCTGGTCTAAAATCGGAGAGGCTTGAAGACCCTGAGCGCTTGCCAAAGTAGACTGTAATGTCGATGACCTTATCTTGATGATATTCGACTGACTCAACATCACCTTTACGAACTGTAACTGAAAAACCTTTGTTAGCGCCTACATCCACTTCAGCGGCAGTCGCACCTTGTTTCCGCGCTTCGTCTAAAATTTCAGCTACTAATGTCTTTAGATGTGTTGCAGAATAACCAGCTTGAACCAATTCAACCATTTTTTATTTCTCTCGTATTCATTTTAATAATTTTATAGTATCCTAATCGCCTTAACTTTAACATTGGAGAAAAGCAAACATGAAAAAATTTATCGCTGTATTACTTACCGCATCCGTTTTCGCAGCACCAGTTGCATTTGCAGCAGACGAAGTTGCAACACCTGATGCTAGCGCTCAACAAGTGACCACAACTGACCAAACTACAACAACAACTAAACCTGCTGTTAAAAAAGGTCATCGTGCTCATCATTGCGCTAACACAAAATACAAGCATCATCACACAGCTCCAAAAGCAGCACCAGTAGAGCAAGTTGCTCCAGCTGCTGCAGCTGCACAATAAGCTATATTATAATGCAAGACGACAGTGTGCCGTTTGACAGTAAATCAAAACGTAAACGCGATATGATTGCTCTACAAAAAATTGGTGAAATTTTAGTAGAGCTGCCTGCGGCACAATTGTCTAAAGTTCCTTTAGATAGTGCTTTATTAGAAGCTATCATCGCAGCACGCACTCTTCCCAGTCATGGCGCAAAACGTAGACAATTGCAATATATTGGCCGCTTGATGCGTGATGTTGAAGATGTGACGCCGATTCAAGCAGCGATAGATAAATTCGCGTTGAAAAGCCAACAGGGTAAAGCGAAGTTTCATCAGATTGAGCGATGGCGAGATAAGTTGGTTGCTGGGGAAGATGAAGTGATGCAAGAATTTTTGTTGCAATATCCTCAAGGGGAGAGGCAACGGCTTAGACAGCTAGTGCGTAATGCTAAGAAAAAAGGAACTCCTGATAAGGTTTTGTTTCAGTACTTAAAAGGATTGATTGATATATAATAATAAACAGCCTCTTATTTAATAGATAATCCCAGCTTAGCCCTTTCAATCATCTGTTTCACATAAGAATTCGCATGAATCAACGCTAGTTCAATACTAGGATGCTGGTTTGCAAATACTCTAAAAATTTCATCTGCAAATGCTTGGCCAATTGACTCTATGCCTCTAAAATCAAATATAACAACTTTGAATAGTTCAACTCTTGCCAAAAGCCGTTTTGCTTGAGACCTGGAAATAAGCTGATCATTTCCATACTGTGCCAAACTGACAGGTACAACTGTTTTATTAAATCCATAATCGTCACCAGAAGTATACTGATCAAATATTTTTTTAATAGTTCGTGAGGTATGGTTATGCAACTTCATCCACACGCGCGTTCCTCCAAACTGTTCCCTTTCTAGCAACCAATCTTCCGGCTCGCCAAAATCATGAGAAAAATAAACTCCGCCAGATAAAATGCCATAAGAGTCAAACATTCTGGAAGTGAAAAATATACCTTCACCACTATGGCGTTTTGGATCTGTTGTTAGCTTTCCTTTCGAAAGCTCTAGAAGAGCATGACGCTCATCTAATAAATTTAATGCAGCTTGAATTTTCTTAAATATACCTAAACCGTTGTCCGTGACTTCTATCTCAGTACTTGCGGCTGTTTTTATTATTTTAACCCGTATCTCTGAGCCAGAAGAATGATCGATTGCATTATTAAACATTTCAGTAAAGCCATAATGCCAAATATTAAGAACATTATCTGGCATTGCACCTAACACCGTTTGCACCTCTCTACTCCACACAAGATCCTCAGCTAACCCCGGTATAATCTTATAAACATGGCTACATTCTAAGAGGGGAGCTAATTTGTAAACTCGCTTTCGGGTCTGGCCACTTTCAATCAGCGCATGTTCTGCTGACAATCTTTGCAAATGTTTATTGACCGCTTGACGAGTAATATTAAAATGTTGGGCTGTGACCTTGCTGATATTGGCTGGGTGTTTTTCTATATGACTAATAATAAATCTTCGAATGTCCTCGCCTCTCGCGCGCACTTTTTTCATTTTGATTACCTCGCCCGTTTGTCAACCTTATCATCCACAATTGTCAACCTTACACCAAAGATTGTCAACCTTATCTTTTGGTGAATTCTATCTAGAAGTGCGACAATTTTCCGAAATGCTGTATATTCATAAACTTGCAGGAACGTTACTATTCAGCGATTTCCACTTTCATAATATTTTTAAAAAGGTATTAATGACGGTAAAATTAGACTTTGCTTTTCAGTAAAAATTACTCGGACTCTGCCGTCCCACCCACCGTCATCATATCCACCTTCAACGTTGGCTGCCCTACCCCTACAGGAACGCTCTGGCCATCTTTCCCACAAATTCCAATTCCTGAATCTAACTGCAAATCATTTCCCACCATCGAAATTTTAGTCATCACTTCAGGCCCATTACCTACTAACGTTGCGCCTTTTACCGGTACCGTTATTTTGCCATTTTCAATCAGATACGCCTCACTCGCTGAAAAAACAAATTTACCCGAGGTAATATCCACTTGGCCGCCTGCAAAATTAACGGCATAAATACCTTTTTTTACCGAGCTGATAATTTCTTCTGGTGTAGATTCGCCTGCTAACATATACGTATTGGTCATGCGCGGCATGGGGATATGGGCATACGATTCACGGCGTCCGTTGCCTGTGGATTGCATTCCCATTAATCGTGCATTACGTTTATCTTGAATGTAGTTTCGCAAAATACCTTTTTCAATGAGTACGGTGCATTGGGTAGGTGTGCCTTCATCATCTATATTGAGAGAACCGCGACGATTAGGGAGTGTGCCATCATCGACTACGGTACAGACGCTAGATGCGACTTGTTGTCCCATACGGCCACTAAAAGCAGAAGAACCTTTACGATTAAAATCACCTTCTAAACCATGACCCACGGCTTCATGCAATAACACACCCGGCCAACCTGGGCCTAGCACGACGGGCATCATGCCAGCAGGTGCTGCAACGGCTTCAAGATTAACTAATGCTTGCCGCACAGCTTCGCGCGCGTACCCTTCTGCACGATCGCCTTCAAGGAAATATAAATAATCGTAACGGCCACCGCCACCTGCATAGCCTTGTTCGCGCCGCGCACCTTGTTCAACAACTACGCTCACGTTCAAACGTACCAGGGGTCGCACATCCGCTGCAAGGTGGCCGTCGCTTGCCATCACCAGCACTGTGTCGTACTCGGCAGCCAGGCTGACGTTAACTTGTATGACCCGCGGATCCAACTTGCGGGCATAACGATCTAATCGCTGCATTAAAGCCACTTTATCATTTTCATTAATGGAGTTTAGAGGGTTCACAGGCAAGTAAAGTTCATGGCCTTGGGTTTTTCTATAACTAGGAATTGCTTGCTGGCCTTGTCGCATACTAATACTACGAGCCGCATGCGCTGCCTGCTCTAATGCTGGCATGACAATATCATCAGAATAAGCAAAACCGGTTTTCTCGCCACTCATCGCACGTACACCTACTCCGCGATCAATGTCATAGCTGCCGCCTTTGATTATGCCATCTTCCAAAATCCACGCTTCAGAGTAGGTGGATTGAAAATATAAATCGGCATTATCGATGGCATGGCCTAATACGGTGCCCAATACATTTTGTAATTGGCTATCTGTCAATCCGGCTGGCTCTAATAAATCACGACGTGCTAGTTCAAGAAAATTTGTCATCTATTCGTTACCTATTGTAAAAAAATCTGTCTCTTGTGCTGGTTTGATTGTTTGAGCTACTATAGTGGCATCAAACCATTTAGAACATGCAAAAAGGACATTGCGATGCGCACATTATACCTGCTTCTTTCTATTTACACAGGTTTGTTTTTATCCGGTTGCAGCACAGCGGACAATCAGGACTCTGCGAACAGACCAACCCAGCAAGCTGCTGTTAAAACAAAGAATCCTTTGGCGGTTGCGGTTTATACCGATAAAAAACCTCTTAAAGCGCCTTATACTGTTATTGGACAAGCTGTTATTTCCAACTATAATCCGGGCGGAATCAAGAGGCAGGAAGCCTGTATTCATGATGCGATGCGCGATCTAGCTGCTAGGATGGGTGGTGATGCTGTGATTAATCTGGCTAAGGATGAAAAAACGGTTACGGGGACGGTGATTGCGTTTCAGAGTGAGAAGGCACAGAAATTACCTCCGGTTTAGAGCGATGCGAGAACTGATTCCTATTTAAATCAATTGCAATAAAAAATTTCAGTATTTATTAAGCGCCCCATCCATGTGTCATTCCCGCGAAGGCGGGAAACCATTCCGCAACTGCCTCTGGCGATTAAAAAACACAATTAAAATTAAATTACTAAGAATAAAGGCAAAGCTAAAGATTAGTCACAATGGGTTCCCGCCTTCGCGGGAATGACATACATATTAGGAGTGGAACGCTGAATCAAGCCTCAAAAGCCAACATCGGGCGAAGATATGAAATAGGCACATTAGCGGAATCTTCATCAAAAGTGACATATTCCCACGCATCTTGTTGCTCTAGCAATTTACGCAACAATGTATTATTTAAAGCATGGCCGGATTTATGCCCATTGAAAGCGCCAATCAAGCTAGAACCTAACAAATAAAGATCGCCGATGGCATCCAGAATTTTATGTTTAACAAATTCATCTTCATAACGCAGACCATCTTCATTCAGTACACGAAAATCATCGATAGCAACCGCATTATCCAATGTAGCACCACGTGCTAAATTCATTTCACGCAAACGTTCAAAATCAGCCATGAAACCAAATGTACGAGCACGGCTCACTTCTTTCACATAAGAGGTGCTAGAAAAATCCAAAGTGGCAGTTTTACTATGTATTTGAAAGACAGGGTGATTGAACTCAATACTAAAGGTCACTTTGAAGCCTTCAAAAGGTTCAAAGCAAGCCCACTTATCACCGTCTTTAACAATCACTTTACGCTTAATACGAATAAAGCGTTTAAGCGCATTTTGTTCCTCGATGCCAGAAGACTGCACCAAAAATACAAAAGGTGCGGCACTTCCGTCCATAATAGGAACTTCAGACGCATTCACTTCAACACGCGCATTATCAATGCCCATACCTGCGAAAGCCGAAAGTAAATGCTCGACGGTCGCGACACGTATTCCATTTTTCACTAATGAGGTAGATAATGTTGTATCCCCTACATACTCTGCGAGCGCGGGAATTTCAACACTGGGAACTATATCAACACGTTGAAAAACAATCCCTGTATTAACAGGAGCGGGTCTCAAAGTAAGTTCAGCTCTTTCACCACCGTGCAGGGTAATCCCTGTTGCCTTAATGACATTCTTTAAGGTTCTTTGTCTAATCATTCCTAGTTCACTTTTTTAAACAACGATTATAAATTATAACATAAGCCTAATATTTTGGAAATTAATAGTTTCACTAATAGTTTCAGGGGGTTAAGCGATGATTTTTTCACCGTGCCCTGCGTGTTAACTTACCGCCCTATTCCATAATATTCAAACTCTGCTTCCCTCATCTGCTTTGGATCATATTGATTACGGCCATCCAGAATAATGTGCTTGCGCATCATTTTTTTCATCATAGTTAAATCTGGGTAACAAAAGGGCTTCCATTCAGTGACCAGAATCAGCGCATCTGCATCATGCAATGCCGCGTATTGTTGCTCTACAAAATGTAAATTCTCGTTTTCTAGCCATGCAGTTGGCACTAATTGGCGCGCAACGGGCATTGCCACTGGATCATACACTTGAACACGCGCATTACGTGCCAGCAAGTGCTCTAATAAAACTAAAGAAGAAGCTTCACGCATGTCATCTGTGCCGGGTTTAAACGATAATCCCCATACACCGATGGTAATGTTTGATAAATCATTTCCAAATAGTTGGATAATTTTATTAGGTAATAATTGCTTTTGATGAAAGTTACGTTCTTCAACAGCCTTCAAGACTAATGGATCAACGCCATTATCTTCCGCCATTTTTATTAATGCCTTAACATCCTTTGGAAAACAAGAACCTCCGTAACCACAACCGGGATTAATAAATGAATTACCAATTCGTGAATCAGAGCCTATCCCTAAGCGTACATTTTCTACATCTACATTCAAGCGTTCACACAGTACCGCCATCTCATTCATGAAAGAGATTTTCGTAGCCAACATGGCATTAGCAGCATACTTTGTCATTTCAGCATCTTTCACATTCATGAAATAAATTTTTTCAGGATTACGCAAAATAGGCGTATAAAGCTCAAGCATTATTGTTTTAGCTTTTTCGGTTGTTAAGCCAATGATGATGCGATCGGGTTTCATAAAATCATCAATGGCCGCACCTTCACGCAAAAACTCAGGGTTGCTGACCATATCAAATTCTGTTGTTAAGCCCCGCTTTGTTAATTGAGCTTGGATTTCATTTTTCACTTGATCAGCAACACCAACGGGTACTGTTGATTTATCAACAACGACACAATAGTTTTTTATACTAGCGCCAATTTGACGTGCCGCTTCCAATACATATTGCATATTCGCTGAACCATCTTTATCGCTAGGCGTGCCTACAGCAATAAAAATAACGTGTGGCTCAACAGAAAGCTCTGCTTGCGATGTCACGAAATGTAAACGTCCGGCTGAGACATTTAACTCAACTAATGTTTCAAGGCCAGGTTCATAGATAGGTAGAATGCCGTTTTTAAGATTCGCAATTTTTTCTTGATTGACATCTACACACGTCACATGATTACCTAAATCAGCAAAACATGCGCCAGTGACTAAACCAACGTAACCCGCTCCTATGACGGTAATATTCACGAAAATCTCCTGTAGATACGAACTTGATCGCCACGTTTATTTTGGAAAACCTGTATAAGTATTAAATTAATATCTGTCAAATTATCTGTGGCAGAATTGAATGTTTTACAGCTTAGCCCTCCGTCGTCATTGCGAGCGAAGCGAAGCAATCCATCTCGAAAGCAAGGCTTTAGAAAGATGATCTTAGGTACTAAGCTTTGCTTTCGAGATGGATTGCTTCGCTTCGCTCGCAATGACGACGGCGGGCTGAGCTGATACAATGCATTTTGATCTAGACGTATCGCTAAATAATCGTATTTTTTCCATTGGCGATCAGTCAGCCCTTGAGGGTCGGAATTTGCTTGAAATTGAGCAAAAATCTGATTGCCAAAATGGTTGGAATAATACATGACCTGTAAATCATTACTGTATAACGTCGCATTTGCAGGCACATTCTGTGATAACCACTGACCTGCATCATGTATATATGTTTTTGAATAACCAAAATTAAATAAGCCGCCTAACGATGAAATAAAAATAAAGAGTATTGCTAATAGCAACGGCCATTTTCTACGCCTCCATTGTTGAATAAGAGACAAGAGCGCGAAAGGAATCCATAACATCAGCACTAAGGATAAAGCAATTATATAGCGTTTAGAGAGGAACATGGATTGGCCTAAAAAAACAGCTGTGATCAGTACGTTTACAACCACATAACTCCACAAGATCAATCGTGTTATTTGATTCGCTATCAATAATTTTCTAAACCAGGCGTAACAAACTAATAGGCTATATATGAACGATAAATTCGAAATCACATTGAAAAAATACCAGACGATTAATGTGATGAATAACACAGGTGTTGCATCGCGTGCACTACTTTCACCTAATACTGCTTGCGTCAAACCCAGCGCCTTCAATTGAAAATTTTGCTTCAATACCACCAATCCATGCAATAACTGAAATTGAAGTTCCGATAAACGCGCCGTGAGCTGTGGGTGATACAGCAAAAATAAACCGCATCCTAAAATAACGGCTGCTATTGTGAAGCTGTTTAATGCTAAAAAAGCTTTTAATCGTGCTGTTTTATTTTGATTAGTTTCAAACCATGCAATCCATGGCATCACTAATAGGAAAATAGCACCTTCGATTCGAAATAATGTAGCGACTACAATACTCATGCTCCAAGCCAGCGCGTAATACCATTGCCGTCCGCGAAAATAATAGAGTAAGCATAAAAGAGACGTTAAATAAAATGCCCAAAAACCATGATCGCGAATGATATAGGTTTTCACTGCATTAAATTCATGTGCTAACAAAATAACGGCTGCGCCTAACGAGATCAGCAATGATTTGTTTTTTTCTAAAACTGTTTTATCTGCTAGGAACGCAACAATTCTCATAAAAACTAACACGGTTAGCAATGAGAAAAAACCATTCAACAAATAAGCTGAATTCTCATAAGAAAAATGCGTTACGTGTACAAATCCGGCTATCAATAAAGAATAAAACGGCCATTTGGCTTGGCCACACAAATTCATTGCAACATGGATACCATCTTTCATTGAAGCAGCACTTTGCAAATAGCAAATCGCATCTGGATTAATAACCATTTCTCGGCCGCTAATCCAGAATGAACATAATACACTGAGCAATGCTGCAATAAGATACAGCATGAAACGAGAGGATGTTAGGCGGTGCATTCAGCAAATTCTCTCAACAATAATCGAAAATCTGCAGCTACTTCCGGGTGTTTAAGAGCATAAGCAATTGTCGCTTCTAGATAACCTAGCTTGCTACCACAATCGTAGCGCTTGCCTTTAAATTGCAATGCCATGACTGTTTCTTTTTTTAATAATTTTGCAATCGCATCGGTTAATTGAATTTCACCACCAGAGCCTTGCGCTGTATTTTCTAACAAGTCAAAAATCGCAGGCGTTAGAATATAGCGACCCACTACACCTAAATTGGAAGGCGCATTTGCGGGTTCTGGTTTTTCTACAATGCCGCGGATGCTTGTAATATGATGCTCCGTTGATTCAACATCAATGACACCGTATTTTTTTGTATCTTCTTTAGTAATTTTTTCAACGGCAACAACACTTGTTTGTGTTTGTTGAAAGACATCTAACATTTGTTGTAAGCAAGATTGTTTGCCCCCATCAATTAAATCATCGGCGAGTAAAACGGCAAAAGGTTCATTTGATATCAGTTGCTTGGCGCACAATACCGCATGGCCTAATCCTTGAGGTGATTTCTGACGAATATACGCACATGAAACACCTGCGGGCAAGATCCCTTGCACGATATCTAATAAATCCTGTTTTCCCCGTTCTAATAAATTAGACTCCAGCTCGAAATTAGAATCAAAATGATCTTCAATCGCCCGTTTACTGCTGCTGGTGACGAAAATCAATTCTGTGATCCCTGCCGCAAGTGCATCTTCTACCGCATATTGAATCAGAGGTTTATCTACTACAGGCATCATTTCTTTGGGGTTGGCTTTAGTTGCCGGTAAAAAACGTGTGCCTAAACCCGCAACGGGGAATATGGCTTTAGTGATTTTCATGGACATGGGATTAATCCTGGATTTCCTATGGCAATAAGCCGGGGCTATAAATCAGTTGGCGAATCTTAGCATAGATTAGTGAGAGAAAAAATTAGTTATCTATTATTATTCAGCGGGTCAATAGCATGCCTTGCTGAACACTAATGATACATTTTCGCTTTTTTCGCCGCAACAGTTTGGATATAAATTTTCTCTAACTTTATGAATAAAATCGAATTGTCTTCTCCAAACCTTCCTTAAAAGTTTCCGCAGATTGCCAATTTAATTCTTGCGTTATTTTTCGACTATCAATCGCATAACGCCAGTCATGGCCGGGACGATCTGCCACAAATTGGATAAGGTGGTGGTGTGGTTTGGGTTGAGGGGACAGACGATCCATCAAATCACAGACTGACTGGGCAACAGTTATGTTATTGAGCTCATGAGAGCCGCCGATATTATAGGTCTCACCTAGTTGGCCTCGCTTTACAATCAAATCAATCCCGCGACAGTGATCTTCTACATATAACCAATCTCGCACATTTGAGCCATCACCATAAATAGGAATAGGCTGCAGTGTTTGGCAAGCAAGAATAATAGTAGGAATGAGTTTTTCTGGGTGTTGATAGGGTCCGTAATTATTTGAGCAATTGCTCATGGTGACAGGGAGATGGTAAGTATGAAAATAGGCTCTGACTAAATGATCTGATCCTGCTTTTGATGCGGAGTATGGAGAGTTAGGGGCATAGGGGGTTTTTTCGGTAAAAGGGAGATCGGTTGCGGTTAATGATCCATAGACTTCATCGGTGGAGACGTGATGAAAACGGCATTGAGTTTGATTCCAGTTTTTTTGTGTTTGCCAATAATGTCTGGCGGCTTCCAGTAAAGTGAAGGTGCCGACGACATTTGTTTGAATAAAAGGTGCGGGGCCTTGAATTGAACGGTCAACGTGGCTTTCTGCTGCGAAATGGATAATGGTATCTATATTATGGCGTAGTAAAATATCGCTTACTAAAGATGCATCACAAATATCACCTTGAATAAAAGTATGTCGCTCTGGGCGAGGTAATTGATCTAGGTTTTTAAGTGAACCTGCATAGGTGAGCGCATCTAGATTGAAAATAGATACTTTAGGATCATGCGCTAACAAGTAACGAATAAAATTCGCACCGATAAAACCTGCACCGCCAGTGACTAATATGTTACGGGGTTGATAATGCTGTAATGACATTTTTTAATCCTGTTTGCCAGTGTGGGCGTTTGATGTTGAAATTCTTTTCGAATTGGCTGCAATCTAACACGGAATATGCGGGTCGTTTTGCAGCGGTTGGAAAATCTGCTGCGGTAATGGGTTCTATTTGTTTAACGCGTAACTGAGTGTGTTCTTTTGCAAACTGTACTATGAGGTTTGCAAAATCATACCATGTGGCAGGTTCCGAGCCGCAATAGTGGTAAGTGCCCCATTGGGGTTTATTAATTGTTTTTAGTAGAGTTTCAGCGATTGCATAGGCGGGTGTTGGACACATGATTTGATCTGCGACGATGCGTAATGTTTCTTTTTCTTGGGCTAGACGCAGAATAGTTTTTACAAAGTTTTGGCCGTGACGGCCGAAGACGGAGCTGACACGTAAAATGATATGTTGTGAGCAGTGGGTGCGGATGGCTTCTTCGCCTTGCCATTTTGTTAGGCCGTAGGTATTAATGGGTGAGACTGGGTCTGTTTCTTGGTAAGGGGAATTTTTAGTGCCGTTGAATACATAATCGGTGGAGAGATGGAGTAAAGGGATATGGGTTTCTGCGCAGGCGATTGCGAGGTTTTTTGCTCCGGTGCAATTGACGGCGTAGGCTTGTTCGGAATTTTGTTCGGCTAAGTCGACTTGAGTGTATGCTGCGGTGTTGATCACAATATTGGGTTGATAAATGTCGAATGCTTGTTGCACTGCTGTTTGATTTATAATGTCTAATTGTTGATGTGTTAGCGCAATCACTTGATGCTGATTAGCAAGTTGCACTAACTCATAAGCTAATTGGCCTTGACTGCCTGTGATTAGGATTTTTGTCATTAAGAGCTTCACTTTATATAATATAAATAGCATTGCTTAGGACACCTCTCCCCTTGTGGGAGAGGTCGGCTTGATGCGACGGGTGAGGGGTGCTTTTAGCGGCGTTTGTCATAAATCAAAAAGACGCTTAGTATGTTTTTTGAAGAATCAATTTGATTTTCACGCAGCGCCGCTAAAAGCACCC
>DHJK01000065.1:5109-8612 GCA_002404295.1 Legionellales bacterium UBA4722 | reverse complement strand
GGGGAGAGGTGTCCTAAGCGGCATTCCTAAAAATTCATCCTAAATATTATTCATCCGGGGCAACTGATCTTCAGGAATCTCCTTCAAACAAGAAAAAACAGCATCTTTTTCCGACAAAATAGGATCCAGCACCGGCCAAGGAATCTGCAAATCCGGATCATTCCAATAAACACCCCTCTCCCCCGCCGGATAATAATAATCCGTACATTTATAAACAAAATCCGCCCACTCTGACAAAACACAAAAACCATGCGCAAATCCAGGTGGAATATAAACTTGTCTAAAATTCTGATCACTCAATTCAACAGTAATCGCTTTACCAAAAGTCGCAGAATCCGAACGCACATCAACAATGACATCTAACACTTGTCCGTAAGTCACACAAACTAATTTACCTTGTGGCCGCTCAATTTGATAATGCAAACCACGCAATACATTTTTGCTGGAACGTGAAAAATTATCTTGCACAAATTGCGCAGGCAGCCCGTGTTGTTGATAACGTTCCGCTTGAAAAAATTCAAAAAAATAACCGCGTGGATCTTTAAAAGCACGTAGCTCTATAATAAGCACACCCGGTAACTCAGTCGGGACAATATTCATCAGTTAACTCACCAATTCTTGTAGATACTTGCCATACCCACTTTTCAATAAAGGTTCTGCCAAGGCTAATAATTGAGGCGTGTCAATATATCCCATGCGCCAAGCAATTTCTTCCGGACAACCAATTTTTAATCCTTGGCGATGCTCGAGAATTTGAATGAAATTCGACGCTTCTAACCACGCAGGTGGTGTCCCTGTGTCGAGCCACGCAATCCCGCGTCCTAATTTAGTGACGTTCAATTTTTGTTGATCCAAGTATACGCGAGTCACATCCGTAATTTCCAACTCACCGCGTGCAGAGGGTTTCAACTGCTTTGAAATTTCAATCACGCTATTATCATAAAAATAAAGCCCAATTGCGGCATAATTTGATAAAGGGTTTTGTGGTTTTTCAATGATATCGATGGGCTGGCCTTGATCATTAAAGTGTATGACACCATACCGTTCAGGATCTTGTACATAATAACCAAAAATGGTCGCGCCATCCGTTTGCTTTGAGGCCTCCTGCATAACCGCAGCAATACCCTCACCATACAAAATATTATCGCCCAACATCAAACAAACAGAGTCATCGCCGATAAATTCTTCCCCAATCGTAAAAGCCTCAGCGATACCTCGCGGCCGTTCTTGAGCGGCATACTGTATCCGGATGCCCCACTGTTCACCATTACCCAATAATTTCTCAAATAATGAGCGCTCATGCTCCCATATAATGATTAAAATATCCTTAATTCCCGCCAACATAAGGGTAGACAAGGGATAGTAGAGCATAGGCTTGTCATACACAGGGAGTAACTGTTTAGATATACTGCGGGTTGCGGGGTAAAAGCGGGTACCGTTGCCACCGGCTAATAAAATACCTTTTCTGGATGGTTTTGTCATAAATCTCTTTGCAAAATGAGGCAAGTTAGCATTTAATAGGGGCTGCAATAATTTAAGCAAAAGAGTATATATGACAACGCCACAAGTAACAATTCTAATCCCTAACTATAAGACCCTGGAATTAACCAAGCTTTGCTTGCGTTTGATACGCCAGCATACGGATCCTGCGCTTGCCAAAGTAATCGTCATTGACAATGATTCTGATGATGAATCTTTGGACTATTTGCGCACGCTTAAATGGATTGAGCTCATTGAACGTCAACAGATATCTCATGAGTCGCCTTCTCTATCACATTCTCGCGCATTGGATTTAGCATTGGAACGAGTCACGACTCCTTTTGTGTTATCTATACACACGGATACACTGGTTCGTAATAAACAATGGCTGCCATTTTTACTGAGCGAAATAAACCACGATCAAACTATTGCGGGTGTGGGTTCATGGAAACTAGAAGCAAAACCTTTTCATAAACATGCATTCAAAATCATAGAACGTTACATTCAAAAAATATATTACTGGGTGTCAAACAAAAAAAATCATGCTTTAGAAGGATTGGATCATAACCATTTTTATTTGCGCAGCCACTGCGCTCTTTATCGCATGGATTTAATACGCAAATACCAACTTAAATTTTCTGACAATGATGAGGTAGCAGGCAAAGCCATGCACCGCCAACTCGTTAATCAGCATCATGCTATGACATTTATCCCTTCAGATACTTTATTAAAGTACATGGATCATATTAATCACGCAACGACAGTTTTAAATCCTTCCCTTAGTCGTAATGAAAAATCGGTTATAAAAGGCAGGCGCCGTATTCAAAAAAGTCTAGATGCATTTAATGCTTCTAATATTTTACAAAATAGCAATCTGGATTTATAAATGCGCAAATCTATTCTTATTTTTGGTCATGGATCTGCAACACAATTTATTGATATCAGCAATCAATATACAAAATTGTTTGATCCTGCAAAGTTTGAGGTGACTGTTGTTTATTTAACAGGCGAGCCTGATGAGCAAGTTAAGCAACGGCATATAGCGGAGCATGTTTATTTTCTTAATAATAATAAACGCGATACGCGTGGTTTAAAACTCGGTGCTATTAAACAAATGTTAGCGTTACAAAAAGAGAAAAAATTTCAGATTGTGATTTGCCACCGGTATAAGCCTAGTTACATTATGATGTGGGTTGCACAGCTTTCTTCAATACCTGCGTTATTTTTTGTGATGCATGAGTTAAAAACACTTAGCAGTCTTTCCAGAAAATTAACTGTTGCTACCTTGATGCGTAAAAATATGTATTTTGCAGGGGTTTCGAATGCGGTGCGAGATGATATTCGGCGCGACATTTGGGGCGTGCCTGAAACGCGTGTGATCACGCTTTATAATATGATTGATATTGAACTAACAAAACCGACTTTTATAGATCGCGCTGCTGCACGTGAAAAATTAAACTTATCGGATGATAGTTTTGTGTTTGGGACTTTGGGGCGTTTAGTGAAAGCCAAGGATCAACAGACAATGATAAAGGGTTTTGCATTGATCAAAGAGCGCTGCCCCAATGCGAAACTGATTATTATAGGTGACGGAGACCTTGAGCAAGAGTTACGTGATCAAATCAAGCAGCTTGGATTGGAAGAAGATATTATTTTAACGGGTTATATTCCGCAGGGGTTTTGTTTGCTTAAAGCTTTTGATGTGTTTATGCTGACTTCGGTTAAGGAAGCTTTTGGCAGGGTGTTGTTAGAATCAATGATTGCAAAGGTGCCTATTATTGCAACCAGAACAAATGGTATTCCAGAAGTGGTTGGTGATGCTGGGATTTTAATTGATCCGCGGGATTCAGAGCAGTTGGCTACGATGATGTTGGCGTTTTATCAATTGCCTAAAGATGAATTAGAAGAATGGACTGATAAAGGTGAACGGCGTGCGATACAAGAATTTTCGATGCAAAAGTTTAATGAGATATTTTGGGAATTATCAATAAACAGGAATAATACTTAGTACACCTCTCCCCTTG
>DHJK01000065.1:3370-5036 GCA_002404295.1 Legionellales bacterium UBA4722 | reverse complement strand
CCCGCCGCCTTCGGCGTCGACCTCTCCCACAAGGGGAGAGGTGTCCTAAGCAATAAGCATAATTTAATTAAGGACACATCACATGAAATTCGCATTCGCAACAACCTTCGATTCCCGTGACATAGGCAACTGGTCAGGAACTCCCTACAACATGGCTCACGGATTCACCCAACAAGGCATCGAAGTCGAACACATCGGTGATTTAAAACGCCACCTCTCTCCCAACTTTAAACTAAAACAAGTCTGGAAAAAAATCGCCTGCGGCCAAAGAGAAAGCCCCCGATTTAATGTATTCGCCGCAAAAAAATATTCTCAGCAACTTGCAGAAAAACTAAAAAAAACCAATGCAGACGCCATTATTTCTCCCCTCATCAACCCCATCGCTTATCTCGACTGCAAACAACCCCTCGTACTTTGGACGGATGCATTATACGCAAGTTTATTAGGATTTTACCCCGGCTTCTCAAGCCATTCCGCAAGCTCCATTGAGCAAGGCAATATTATCACCAAAGAATGTTTATCACGCTGCAAGCTAGCCATTTTTTCCTCCGACTGGGCCGCACGTACTGCGATAGAAATTTACGGCGCAAGCAAAGAAAAAATAAAAGTTGTTCCATTTGGTGCGAATATTCAATGCAATCATACCGCAGAAGATATTCAGGATTTATTGAAATTGCGTTCACCCAAGACTTTAAAATTATTATTTATAGGCAAACACTGGGATCGAAAAGGAGGTGATATTGTTTTTAATGTCACTAAAGCCTTACATGCAGCTGGTCAATCGGTGGAATTAAATTTTGTAGGCTGTCACCCGCCCAAAGACGTTGAAATTCCTGCTTATATTAAATGCCATGGTTTTATCTCAAAGCGCACACCCGAAGGGGTTAATAAAATGATTCGTTTGTTACAAGAATCTCATTTTCTATTTGTACCCTCACGCGCTGAATGTTTTGGGATCGTATTTGCGGAAGCCAATGCGTTTGGTTTGCCGTGCTTAACTTCGTACGTAGGGGGCATTTCAACTGCAGTGAAAGACAATATAAACGGCATGACATTTGGGCTGGATGCTTCCACTGAGGTGTATTGTCATTACATCATGTATATGATGCAACAGTATGATAATTATGAAAAATTGGCTTTATCTTCGTTTCATGAATACGAAACGAGATTAAACTGGAAAACAGCGACAAACTCGGTTATTCAGTTAATTCAACAAGTTGAATAACCAGGGCACGAAAACAGCGTGGTTTGCTACACCATATAAACTTGTCATCCAAAGTTGTTCATTTTATTAGCAAAATTTGATTGTTTTTTTTTCTTATTGCCTTATTTGCCTTATATATGTACACTGTCTCAATTATTTTAACTTATCTCAAAGGGGTGGATCATGCTAAGAAATGAAGAAAAAAAAGAAACTGTCGAACTTAAATGGATAGATGAATCCACTGAAAGAACAGAATGGCAGAGTTATATAACTGAATCCACATGTAATGCCCTAGCTTCTGGAAAAAAAATAGGCTTAGAAAATACACAATATAACAGACAATTACAAATGCTAAAGACATATAAAAGTCAACTCGAAATTTCTATTAAAAAGAAATCGCAGACAGCAGAACTAGCTTCACTGAAAAACTTGCATACTCATTTAAATCTATATATTACAGAC
>DHJK01000065.1:0-3268 GCA_002404295.1 Legionellales bacterium UBA4722 | reverse complement strand
ATATAATAGCACTTATCTTTATTTTATAAATTCTTATTCAGCACATGATCTAGCTTATTCATTATTCTTATGCAATAGCATGGTACATAATCCTAACACGACTAATATTGAGGGCTTTTTAAATAACACTCCTCAAACTGGAAATTGGGAATTTGCATATAATCTTGGAAAAGCAGTCGTTGGAGCTGTACTCATATTGACAGGTTTTTATATATTGTATGAAGCTGTGAAAGCAGGTTATTTCACATTACCATCGTTTGGTACAAGCAATGGTTCATATAGTTCACCTGTCATGGGTGTTGATGATATGTTGAATGGCTTAAGTGCTATCGCTGAAGGTATTTCGGGTATCATCTCAATGGCTGAAATCCTTGGAGCCTTTACTGCCTTCGCTGCACCATTTACGTTAGGTGTAGGTTTTCTTGGTAGTAGTTATAGCTTTTTCTTTCCTAGCTACAAGAAAGCACATAAAGAAGAATTCGCAGCCACAGCAAAGGCAAATGCTTCGACGCCACCTTCATCGATAGCAGCAGCTCCTTCTACTCCCGCACAGGATATGGCACCACCATCTTATGATAATCAACAAGTTTTCAACGGGGCAGCTCAACCGTCAAGGTCTCCTTAGCCCCCCGATGTGTCATTCCCACGAAGGCGTACTGGCAGGGAATGACATATTAAAGAAGACGTTAAGTTACACACGTCCTTTGACTGGGCTAATTTTCGGCCTGCCTTAATTTCTTCCGGCTTGCCAAGCATGCTGAATAATACTTTGCAAATCAGGATACTGAGGTTGCCAATTTAGCTCACGAAGTGCGTTCTGCGCATCCGCAATCAATATAGCGGGATCACCTAAGCGGCGTTTTCCCTCAATTATTTGAATAGGACATTGCGTCACATCACGCGCGACATCAATCACTTGCTGCACAGAATAACCACGACCTGTACCTAAGTTGTAAGTACAACTTTGCTTGCCATCAACTAACGCTTGCAAAGCTAGCAAATGCGCTCTGCATAAATCAGAGACGTGTATATAGTCCCGCACACAAGTACCATCTATGGTTAAGTAATCGCGACCAAAAACAGTAATGGTTTTATTAGGATCACGCGCAGCTTGTAATACTAAAGGTATTAAATGCGTTTCAGGATCGTGTCTTTCGCAGAGCTTACCTTCTGGATCTGCGCCTGCTGCATTAAAATAACGTAAAATCGCAAATTGCAATCCATACGCAGCGGCATAATCCTCCAACATTTGTTCCACCATCCGCTTACCATGACCATACGGATTAATCGGTGCAAGGCTGTGCTTTTCATCGACAGGTGTATACAAAGGCTCACCATACACCGCCGCAGTCGATGAAAAAATAAATTTATTCACTTTCCATCGCAACATCGCATTCAGTAAATTTAATGTGCCGGAGACATTGTTCGTATAATATTTTGCAGGATCTTTGACGGATTCCCCTACTTGAATAAATGAAGCAAAATGCATCACCGCAGAAATAGCATGATTTTTAAAAAGCTGATCCAGTAATGCAGTATCAGCTATATCACCTACTATTAACTCTGCATCTAAAACAGCATCTTTGTGACCCGTAGAAAGATTATCGAGAACAATGGGTATTAAATTGGCGTGGCGCAGCGTATCCACCATATGAGAGCCAATATAACCTGCACCCCCAACAATCAAAATCGATTTAGTAGGCATTTTTATTAATAAATCCTTAAAAAAAATTACATAATGCTAAATTCAGGATGTGCACCCGCTAGTACAATGTTTTTTATATGTGAGTTACTAAGCATACCTTCAATTTTTTTTACTTGTTCAATATTATTGCCTGTCAAGTAAAAATAATCCCCTACCGCACAATGAGATTCTCCATGTAAATTTTGAAGAAAATGAAGAGTGTTATGATCCTCATCGCCATAAAAAGCTTCCACAGGTTTTTTCATCCTATCTAGAAATTCACTATCACAATAAGATTGCCATTCATCTTGTGATAGATGAGAAGATAACGTTTTGAATTGATTAAGCTCATCCAGGTAATTGTGTTTTTCTAAAATTTGCTCAATGCCTTGATCTTTTAGAAAGGAAATATGCTCTCTTTTGAAATATTCTTTCCATTTTCCTGAACCACCGCTCCAAAAGTGATCTCGTGGCGCTGTAGCCATCTGTTTAAAAGACAATCCTTTCCATATTTTTTTAGCTATTCTGTTTGAAGGTCGTATTCCAAGTTTCTTCATGATATTTTTAATTTCCAGAATAGGATTTTGCATGAGATTATCATAAGAAAAAGAGCGTAAAAATAATGGCTGACGATCCCAGACATGAAGTTGTTTGATGATTCCTCTACTGACATTGCAAAAAATTTTCATATCCATTTTTTGCGACTTTTTATCCACCCCCGATTCCTTATTAATGCACGATAGAATAACATCTAATGGATTACGCACATTGAAAAATAAATTGAATTTTTGAGCATGTAATTGGCTGAGGCATTCATTACTGGGTATTTGATGATAATTATACACTGGACCAATCACATGATTCCGTGTTCTGAAAGAATAAATCTCGGCTCTGGTATCTTGAAATGTACAAATAACAAAACTAGTTCCTATTTTCCATGCTGACATATGAAAATTAAAACCATCGGAAAAATGAGCTGCATCCGGTATAATTTGGTGGATACACTGCGTATATTCAAAACACATTTTTTCAAAAAAAAGTGCGATCCTATGTTTTGCTTTAAACCGTTCAGGATATTCTTCAACGATTTTATCGCAAATATTACCCAGCAACGTAATACCAGATCCAGGCAGCCCAAATGGAATAATTTTATTAGGGTATTCAACAGGCATAAAATCAATTAACGCAGCAGGATGTAGCAAATGATTCTTTATGCCATATTCATTCGTTATTTCCTGAAGCATGAGTTTAAATTGGTACACACTTTCAAAGCTTACGTCAGGTAAACGATCTGAAATAGTATGGGGAGAAGCAACAATAATGGGAATAGTTATCCCATTATTTTTTACAAATTCTTCAGGGGAGTAAACAGGTTTATCACAAAATTGATTATTCCTTTTTTTTGAACTATCAATAAAAGCAATCACATCTATATCACTATATCGATCCAGTAATTGATATAAATGTTCTGAAAACACATTACAACCCCAGATGAATAAAGGAATTTTTTTGTCCTTCTTTTCATGCTTTTTATATTTGAAATTTTCTAACCATGACTTTATTATTTTTATGCTATATTTAATA
>DHJK01000056.1:17505-17723 GCA_002404295.1 Legionellales bacterium UBA4722 | reverse complement strand
CAATAGTGTAATGTTTTAATAATTAAATGGAGCTTAATAATGTTAAAAATACTATTCGTAACAGCCTTAGTGGTACCGCTTATTTTTACTGCCTGTTCAACACCACCATCATCTAATCAAGCATCAGCTCAACCAGTTTCACAAAATAATAATTCTCGTACTATTACTTGTTATGAAAAAACGCCGACATGCTATGTTTCGCAAGGTGCTCCAGGCTG
>DHJK01000056.1:16613-17344 GCA_002404295.1 Legionellales bacterium UBA4722 | reverse complement strand
GTTTAACAATTTCATATGATAAACCTGCAAATAGTAATGGGGAAAAAACGTGTATTTTGCCAGCCTCTGAAAAAAATGTTACTTATCAGTGGCGAGGCACCAGTTCGTAACATTATGTACTCAATAAGTCACTTAAATTCAATCGAAGGTGAGCTGTTATGAAAAGAATAATCGTTAAAATTATACTGTTTTTTAGCATGTTAATCAGTGTAAGCTTTGCTGATAGTATTCAAAATTCTACTTTTTCTGCTTTATCAAATAACACACATTCTGCTACCCAAAAAGATGAGTTAGTGATTTATCTTAATGAAGTGCTTCTTGAGGCTGGATTTTCTGATAATGCACGAAATTATCTAGTTGAAAATGCTCGAGTACAAATAGCAAAAATTAGGCCTATGGATCAAAAGGCAAAGATGAGGTTATTGCAAAGAAATATATATGTTTTTTTAAATAACATGTCTGAAAAATACCAAACTCCAGCTAGCTCAAAGTTAATGCATGAGCAATATTTTATAGCAGAACAGCACCCTCAGTCATGGGATTATATTTTATCAAAAGACGTATTACATTTATTTAAATCAAACCATATATTTGATCAGCTCACTGTGGACGATGTTAAAAATGTAGATGCAAAGTTTTGTGCTGTGTGGCCATTTTGTTCGGATAATTGATTCAGTTATAAAATATAGGTAATTATTCAGCGAGTTTCACTGGCCCAATCGTGAACGTGC
>DHJK01000056.1:0-16552 GCA_002404295.1 Legionellales bacterium UBA4722 | reverse complement strand
CGTGAACGTGCCCGTGCCCGCGTGCCCGTCTTTTCTTGCCTATTTCAATTACATGAGCGAGTTATAAGAAAAAACGGGCACGCATGCGGGCACGGGCACGTTCACGATTGGGCCAGTGGAACTTGCTGAATGGTTACAAATATAGATTATATACCCATTACACTTCAGGATGACAAATCGCATTTAAAAGTGTGAGGGGTGTATTATTCATCTCCGTAATATTTCACACCAATTTCAATTCGTTCCCTGTTATTTTGCAAACGCCATTTATTACTGTCGCGTAGTGAATAAACACAACCGCAATATTCTTGCTGATAAAAATGTTCTTGTTTTGAAATTTCAATCATGCGCTTAGAGCCACCTTCTTTGCGCCAATTAAAAGTCCAGTAAGTCATGTTCGGATAGTGAGCAGCGGCACGTGTACCTGAATCATTAATTTGATCCATATTTTTCCAGCGTGAAATGCCTAGCGAACTGGTAAATACAGAAAACCCATTTTCATGTCCATAGAGTGCTGTACGTTCAAAACGCATATCAAAACACATCGTGCATCGTATGCCGCGCTCAGGCTCAAACTCCATCCCTTTAGCGCGCTTGAACCATTCATCTTTATCGTAATCACCGTCAATAAAGGGCACATTATTTTTTTCAGCAAACCGAATATTCTCATTTTTTCTTATTTCATATTCTTTCAAAGGATGAATATTGGGATTATAAAAATAAATAGTATAGGGAATGCCTGCATCCAGTAAGCGTTGCATGACTTCGCCCGAGCACGGGGCGCAGCATGAGTGTAAGAGAAGTTTTTCGGCATCATTAGGAAGCTGAAGCTGCGTAGTAGAGGGCATAGGTATTTTCCTTTTTATTGATTTTAAATTATTATGGCCTGGGTGTAGGTAAGTGATCAATCAGATACGATTTTGATACGGATAACTCAGGCTTTTTATTAAATTTTAGTTCATCACTATACAAGATTTTATGGGACTCAAATAATTTATTTTGCAATTTGATTTCATCTTCCATGCGCTTATTATAATCTTGAACACAACGATCCAGTGTGCGCTCTTGCATGTCTTCAAAGTATAACAATAAATTACCCATCACCGCTTTTTCACCTGCTATCACCACATATTTGATAATACCAAAATTATTTCCCCATTGAAAAAGAATTAGAGGTGGGGTACCGCTTGGGTAAAATGGAGCGCCTGTTAAAAATTGGTTTCCGTGCCAGAAAATCAAATCATGGATGGTGTATTCTTTAAATTCCAAAAATTGTTTATGCGTTAATTGCATGACAATGCGATTTGATTGATTTTCTTTCAATAGGATAGCAATACGCTTTTTTAACAATTCAATGGATTCTTTATTCATTATTTCATGTGGTAATAAAAATGAAGTGTGCAGATGCGCTGCGTGGCTGCTGCGTGATTTTAAATAATATTTCAAAATAGAATCAAACTGAGGATCGCTAAGCTCTATTTGGTGCCAGTCAATATAATTCATTTGATCGGGCGATAAAGGCTTGCCAAGCGTAAAGCGATGCACGATGTCCGCTGTGCTTTGGTGGAGTGGATGCAAAATGAGGGTAGGGCGTGTTGGAATCATGTGTCTCTGCCTCGTTGGGATGTGGTTTGTATTGTACATCAAAAATAATAAAAAAGATGGGTGTGGTTGAATTTAAATCAATTCAAGAAGTTAGGTGTTCATTGAGAAGCAATGAACACAATAAGTTTCATACTTCTGGAATATTTCAAGATATATGATATACTATATCTTATATAGAGGTAAAAACCATGCAAAAAGTACTTATATCATTACCAGACCAGTTAGCCATCAGGATGCGAGCGACTATTCCATCCAGGCAGCGCAGCAAAGTATTTACTCATCTAATTGAAGAAGAAATTGAAAAAAGAGAACGCGCACTCTATGAATGTGCGGTTGCTGTTGAGCAAGATATGGCTCTTCATCAAGAAATGGATGAATGGAATGTCACCATTAACGATGGCTTAACGGATGCCAGTGAAAAAAAACCGATATCGAAAAAAAATAATAATGGAATTAGAAAATCATGAATCGTGGTGATGTCTATTGGGTTGACCTAAATCCAACAAAAGGTTCTGAGATAAACAAACAAAGGCCGTGCGTTGTTGTGGGTGCAACTGCTATTAATCGTGCAAGAAATACGGTCATTGTTGTGCCGTTATCAACCGTTACGCGTTCACGTCCACCCATTGTCATTGAAGTTGAGTGTATGGGGAAAAAAGTTGCTGCTATATGTGATCAAATAAGAACGGTTGATAAAAGCAGATTAATAAAACCTGCGGGTAAGCTTTCTTCAGACGATATGGATGTGTTGGATGATAGTCTTCGTCAGGTGTTATCTTTGTAGCAAAATTGATTAGGTTGCCTCCGGCAAAAACCCATCTGTCTGCATATCCCAAAGCATTGCAAAATGTCCTTTCGCTGCCAGCAGCTGCTCTTTTGTGCCTTCTTCAATAATTCGTCCATGATGAAATACAATAATGCGATCCATATCATTTAACGTGGATAGTCGATGTGCAACGACAATTGTTGTTCGATTTTGCATGAGATTATGCAAGCTCTCTTGAATTAATTTTTCTGTCGCAGAATCTAATGCCGATGTGGCTTCGTCTAACATTAGAATAGGTGCATTTTTCAAGATAGCTCGTGCAATCGCAATACGCTGACGTTGACCACCTGATAATTTAACGCCGCGTTCACCAACCAATGCTTCATAATTGCCATCCAGCTTTCCAATAAATTCATGACAATGTGCTAACTCTGATGCTCGAATCACATCGTCATCTGAAGCGTCTAACAAACCATAGCGAATATTTTCCATTAAGCTACGATGAAACAAAGCAGGGTCTTGTGGAATCATTGCAATTTGCGAGCGTAGCGAATCTTGTGTTGCATGCGCGATATCTTGCCCATCAATTAAGATCCGCCCCGTCTGCAAATCATAAAAGCGTAACAACAAATTAACAAATGTTGTTTTCCCCGAGCCTGAAAAACCAACTAAACCTACTTTTTGACCGGCTGGGATGGTTAAATTTAAATCTTTAAAAACGTTCCGATTTTTTTGATAAGAAAATGTGACATCATCAAAATGGATTTCACCTCGTGTAATGATAATGGGTTTTGCATTTTGCGTATCAATGAGGCCATGACTTTTTCTTACCAAGCTCAGCGCATTGCCAATGATGCCAATTTCACGTGTATAAATCGTCATTTGGTAACTGACAAACCAGATAAATCCTAATAACCAAAACGCTTGCATTCCCACTTGGGTAAAATCACCGAGCGTGACCCAGTGTTGCACCCAGCCATGTAATAACGTAAATATAATACTGAAAATCAAAAATAATCCATTCAAGCCTAAACCTATACGCGTTAATTCCATAATACACATAGCTTTTTTTGCTTTAGTAATTTCATCATGTTGGAATTTTGATAAGTATTTTAATTCGTATTTAGAGCGTGCAAATAAACGCACATTCAGCATATTACTAAATACATCGACAATTTTACCGCTTAATGTTGAATCCGCTTTGGAATGCGTCTCCCATAAATGATTTCCATAATACACAAATAACACAGTTAAACAGATATGAAAGCATAGCCATAAAAATACAATCACAGCAAAAATGGGGTGCGTTATCCACATCATAATCAATACAATGATTGCACCTACAAACGCTGTTACAAATTGGAAACAGATAATTTCCATGATTGATTGACAGCTTGTAGGTAAATCCGCTAATTTTTTTGCGATCGTGCCTGCAAAATGGCTTGAAAAATATTCGTGTGAGTGCGATTGAACATAGTTAAAAACGGCAGCCCGAATTTTTGCGCGGAAACGGGGAAAGGTATAGACTTGGACAAAACCTTGGCCACGTTGAAAAATTTCTGTCACTACCCAAAAGAGCACCAATAACCACAGAACTCCTTCGACAGCCGTATAAATGTTTGCTGGATTACCTTGATAGGCTTGAATAATATTGACGATTTTTTTGATAAAGAATGGAAAAAAGACATCATTTAATGCCCAGATAATGGATGATATCGTCAATAGTAAGAATTTAAATTTTTGTTGGCGTACAAAATGGAATATAAATTTATAGGTAGTCGTGGGTAAATTCATAAAAAATACCTATCAAAAATTTGTAATACTCATAGCATAGCACAACCTTGTGTGATTTTGTAACAGCTCACCCCTAGGCGATCATTGCCCGCTAAGGCAGAGTAAAGTCGTCATTATTTTAATCTTCTATGGGTCTAGCCATTGCAAAGTTTACATGATGTTCAAACGAGGAGCCTAATTTCCACGCATAAGCGGAAGGCTCGCCCGTATCAGGATTCACTTTAATTTGCATGGTTCCGATGCCAATACCGGATGTATGAGGTAACCGCGTGTCCTGACTGTGACCAGATGAGGCAGAATCAGTCACACGAACCATGAAGGCGTCTTGAATTCGAGTAGGTTTATTCATAACAACCATTACATGCCCGCTCACCCCGGTATGTGAATTTTTGTTATTACGGAAAACTAAAATATCGCCTGGCTGTAATTCTTTCACATTATCTACTTTATTCCAGTAATGCCGTGGCTTATAGGTTAAGCCAGTAAAAAAATTATAATAATGTTCTGTTGTAGGTTTGTCGGAACCACTAGAGTGAACGAGGCTTGAATAAGCCGCTGGATTAGAAACTTTTAATAAATGATCTACATAGTCCGAGCAATCAATAATATACACACCTTTTGAGCTATCAAAATGGGTGCCGCCTAATTTATAAGCTGTATAGCGCAATGTTGAGATTGTACTATGCACAAATCGCACCATATGTTCACCCAGTGAGGATATTAAACTATGTGTGGGCTCAGCAGGCTGGGGTTCAGGTGGTAGATTTGCTAATTTGGGATGCGAAATCGGATGAGAATGTAAGCGTGTGTGCGTGTGCGCTAAATGTCTATGCACAATTGGCTTTGCTTTATGCTTTGCATGTTGAGTGTGCTTGATAGGATGATGCACAGGCTTCACGGGATGCCGAGTGGTTGTTGCGCCGCACTGTATGCTACACAACAATGCAATAATTGCAAAAAGCACTGTCGTTATATTTCTTTTAATCATAATTGATAGCAACTTATTTTATGTAAACAGATTTAATCATTGGGTAATAAACGATGAATAATCATATACTAGCCTTAATGCTTCAATGGATGCAAGCCGATAACTATTTTTTGAACAGCGCTACCTTATATAAGATGAAATAATGAACATTTACTTAGTGCGACATGGTGATGCAGTATATCAGGACTCTGATGATTTGTCTCCTTTGAGTGCAAAAGGCGAGCATGATATTGATACTTTAGCAAAATTTCTTTTGCCGTTACAGTTACGTGCGAGAGTTTTTCATAGTGAAAAATTAAGAGCGAAACAGACTGCGGAGCGGTTGGCAGTAAGTATGATTGTAAATGATACAGTGACTTTTCGTGAAGGATTAAGTCCGTGTGACTCAGTATTATCTATTGCAAATGAGCTGAATGAAGCTGATACAGACACCATGTTAGTAGGACATATGCCCTTTATGGGGAAGTTAGCGAGTCAGTTACTTTATCAAAATGAGAATCGTGATGTAGTTAATTTCCATAAAGGGACAATTGTTTGTCTACAATTGATTGGATATGGTCAGTGGGTGATTGACTGGGTTATTCATCCGGGAATTATTTAGGCATATGACACCTCAGCGATTTCCACTAACCCAATCGTGAACGTGCCCGCGCGCGAGCCCGTGCCCGTCTTTTCTTATCACGCGCACATGTAATTGAAATAGGCAAGAAAAGACGGGCACGCACGCGGGCACGGGCACGTTCACGATTGGGTCAGTGGAAATCGCTTAATAGTTATGGAGTATTTAGCTGTTATTTTACGCTAATAGAACCTATACTACCGAATTAATTACATATTCGATAAAAATACCCTATGAGCAATAACTTAATAATGCTGGATGCTGTTTCATTGGCATTCGGCCTAGATATTCTATTAGATAACGTAAAGTTACAAATCGCAGAAGGCGAACGCGTTTGTTTAATTGGTCGCAATGGCGCAGGTAAATCTTCGCTACTGAAAATAATTGAAGGGGCAATTTTGCCCGATAGCGGCACTATTTGGCGCAAACCTCATTTGCGTTTTGCGCGTCTGGCTCAGGAATTACCACAAGAAAGTACGGCAACTGTGTATGAATTTGTGGCTGCAGGTCTCGCTGAAACCGGCAAACTTTTATCTGATTACCATACGTTGACACAACGTTTAACTCATTCCTGTACCGAGCAGGATTTAAATCTGTTGCAGCGTTTGCAGCAAGCCATCGATACCAAAAATGGTTGGCAATTCGAGCAAAAAATGAATACGATTTTGACCCGTTTAGAATTGGATCCCGATCTGTATGTTGCGAAATTATCAGGTGGCTGGCAACGTCGCGCAGCACTCGCGCAGGCTTTAGTGACTTCACCGGAGTTATTGTTACTGGATGAGCCGACTAACCATTTAGACATTGCAGCCATTAAATGGCTAGAAGACCAGTTAGTCAGCTTAGGGATTGGTCTTGTTTTTATTACCCATGATCGTTCACTCTTACAACGCCTTGCAACACGCATCATTGAGCTTGATCGCGGTCAGTTAACATCCTGGCCGGGTGATTATGGTAATTTTCTACGACGCAAAGAAGAAATGTTAAACGCGGAAGATAACCAAAATGCAGAATTTGATAAAAAACTAGCACAAGAAGAACGTTGGATTCGTAAAGGAATTAAAGCACGTCGTACTCGTAACGAAGGCCGTGTTCGTGCACTAGAAGCATTACGCCAAGAACGTTCAGAGCGTCGTGAACTGCAAGGCAAGGCTACTTTTAATCTTAATGAAGCAAAAAAATCAGGGAAATTGGTTGTTGAAGCTGAACATATTACGCAGACTTTCAATCAGCAATGCATTATTAAAGATTTCTCGTTACGTATCATGCGTGGCGATCGTATTGCATTAGTGGGACCAAACGGTGTAGGTAAAAGTACTTTATTAAATATTATTCTGAAGAAAATGGAGCCTACACAAGGCACTGTTACCCACGGCACAAAATTACAGACCGCTTATTTTGATCAATTACGACAAGCGCTGGATTTAGAAAAAACCGTCATGGATAATGTGGCAGAAGGCAATGAAACCATTGATGTGAATGGTCAAAAACGTCATATCATTAGTTATCTGGGCGATTTTCTTTTTACACCGCAGCGTGCATTGACACCCGTCAAAGCGTTATCAGGCGGAGAATGTAATCGCTTATTACTCGCACGTTTGTTCAGTCATCCTAGTAATTTATTGGTATTAGATGAGCCCACTAATGATTTGGATATTGAAACATTAGAACTACTTGAAGAATTGTTGAGTACTTACCAAGGTACATTGTTGATTGTCAGCCATGATCGTGCTTTTTTAGATAATGTGGCAACAAGTACATTGTTATTTGAAGGCGATGGAAAAATCACAGAATATATCGGTGGTTATCATGATTCGCTGAGACAAGCTAAGCAAAAAGAGGTGGCTGTTCAGAAAGTAGCTGTTGAAAAACAGATTAAAAATAAGCCGCAGGCTGTGACTAAATTATCTTATAAAGAACAAAAAGAATTGGCTGAATTACCTCAGCGTATTGCTGAGCTGGAAGCGAGGCAACTTGAACTACAACAGCTCATTGCAACACCTACGTTCTATCAAAAAAATGCAACGGAGATCGCGATTACGATGGATGAGTTGCAAAAAATTGAGAAGGACTTAGAACAGGCTTATCTGCGGTGGCAAGTATTAGAAAATAAATAGTGAGCGAAGAGTTATATTTTCAGGAGAGCATAAACTTTAAAATGGTCAATTTCGAATGATTTGAGTGCGTTTGCAGTAGTGCATGTTGGAAATTGTGTTGGAAATTGTATACAGTCACACAGAATTCCTTTAATATAATTTAGTGATAGTCATTTCTCACGCTAGGAATTAGCTTCATGAAGAAAGGAATTTTTATATTACTGAGCAAGGTTGCACTTTTTTTGGTGCTTGGCTTATTTTTTTGCCGTGCGAATGCCGCTAATCTTGATTTCATAGGTCCTATTTCTTCTAATACACCTACAGCTACTAATAACATTTATAGTGGAAAAGTTCGTCCGCTAGGATCTTCGGATTCGACAAACATAGTCGCCCCATTCTATGCTGGAATAGTCGTTCCGTCACTGCCAGTGACTGATGAGCAGTATGAAAACCTAGGTGTATGTCCTGCTAATCCAGTCTGTCCTGATATTAATGGAAAGACGTTCAATAATGCGGCTGTGGATTGCCCTGATTTTTGTACAGTAGATCGAACAGTCGTACAGGATTATATTAGAAATATTGTCAGGATTATTTCCACAGTAGCTGCAGCGTGTCCATCAGGGTATTCTGTTGTAGGTACTTATAAGGTTGGTCAAGAAATAGTGCGGCAAAATAATCCGCCGCCAGCACCTTTTCCGATTCCAAACTATGACACTTATTCTAATTATGTCCTTGCTGGATATACCTGTATATTAATCCCGCAAGGCCCTGTTGTTTATTGCGGAGGTAACGGCGGCTCTTATGTATCGCTTGTAAACCCTGTTCTGACACCATCATCACCGGCTCCTATTCCACCTAATCTCTATATAGGACAATTTACCTCCGTCGTTATTGATCCAGTCAAGTATTTTCAAATCCAACCTTATTGCACTGCCCCGGGTCCTCCCGGAGGAATACCAGGGTTTGGTGTTGATACTAAGTATACCTATACTTATGCTTACCTGCAGTGTACTCCACAGCCTGGCTTATTTTATTCTGGAAATCTTATACCCACTTCTCTTGTTTGCGCAGTTCGTAGAGCCACATGGCAGAAGGCAAACTAGGGGCTTTTGACAGCGCCGCTGAATTGTCAACAACCCCTAATACGATTACCTCGTTATTTTATCAATGACATCTAATAGCTGCGCAACATCTTCTTCACTGTGTGCGGCTGTTAGACAAAATCGAATACGACTCTTCCCATTAGGAACGGAGGGTGGGCGAATGGTTGCGCCTAAGATACCGTTCTCTTGCAGTAATTCACTTATTTTTATTGTTTTTTTTGCGTCACCTATAATCCAGGGCACAATGTGTGTGTCAGAATGACCATAATTTAAATTATTTTTATGTAAATAGTGTCTAAAGCGGGTTGCATAATCTGCAACGCGCTGTCGTTCTATTTGCATCTGTGGGATTAATTCGAGCGCTGCATCCATAGCACCTAAAATAGCAGGCGATATGCCGGTGGAATAAATTAAGCCTTTGCATTTATTAATAAGATAATCGCGCATCATTTCAGAACACGTAATATAAGCGCCGAAGCTGCCTAAGCCTTTACTAAACGTTCCCATAATGATATCAATATCGGCAGCATAGTCAGCTGCTTTGCCATAACCTGATTTACCGTAAACACCTACTGCATGTGCATCATCAACATATAAAAAAGCGTTATGTTTTTTTGCGATAGCAATGAGCGCGTTAAAATTAACTTGATCACCATCCATGCTATAAATAGATTCAATAATAATAAATTTAGGGCGATCGTCTTGTGTGTGTTTTTCTAGTAATAAATTTAAATGTGATAGATCATTATGATGAAATCGTTTTAGATCAGCTAGGAAACGTGTTGTTGCTAATAAACTACTATGGCAAAGACGATCGCAAAATACTAATGGCTTTGATTTTAGAACAGATGGATCGAATAGGGCTTCTAGAACAGATGTGTTTGCTTGATAACCCGCACCTAGAATCAAGGCAGCTGGTTTACCCATAGCTGACGCGATTTTTTTTTCTAAAACATCATAGTGAGAAAAATTTCCAGAGACTAAACGTGAAGAGGCGGATCCAACTCCTAACGTTTGTGCATACTGTTGACTTCGCGCAATCAGTAATGGATGTTTGGCTAACCCTAAGTAATCACTGGAAGAAAAATTAATAAGCTTTTTGCCGCAATAATTTAAATACATGGGAGATGTATGATCTTCTGCAAGTTCGTAATTTTTTAATTCACGTGGATATGGATTGGTATTTAAGAATGTTTGGTAATAATGTTCAAAGGGCATGAAAAACTCGCAGGTATTAAAAAAATACCCTCCCCAAAGGTGGGGAGGGCAGACAGATTAATGAACAAGAGGATCTTGTGTTGATGTATCACTCTTTTCCTGTGTTGAGGTAGCATGATTTTTTACATCACCACGACGTTTATGTGCGTAATCACTAAGTTGACGCTTCAGTGCATTAAACGCGTCGCGCACTCCAATGTAAACATCTTCACTTTCGTTATTGTCAACGACTAGCTCCTTACCAGGTACATCTAACTCCAGACGTACGCTATACAGCTTGCCCTGATGTTTATGTTTCTGTGGGGATTCAATAACGACACGGCAACTTAAAATTTGCTGATAAAACTGCGTCAGTTTTTCTGCTTTCTTGTGGATGTTTTCTTCTAAAGCTGCAGAACCAGGAAGATCTCGAATTGTAATTTGGATTGGAATCATAACTGTCTCCTTTCTTTATATTTATAAATCTTGATGTTTTTATGGTTATCTTTATACTGCTCGCATGAATTTAATGTCGCCTCCTAAGGGTTATCATCCTCTATTTATGAGTATAGTCGCTTATTTCACTTTTGATGTTGATCTATGTCAAATTTACTCCATTTAACCGTCATTGGGAAGGGTGCGCCCCTCGTTTTACTCCATGGGTGGGGATGGCACTCGGGTATTTGGTCGCCACTTGTTCCACATCTTGCTGATAAATTTCAACTATTTATACCGGATCTACCCGGGTTTGGTAAAAGCCCAGATTTAACAAAAAATTATACTTTTGATGAAATTGCATCAAATTTGTTTGAAATTGTACCAGAAAAAGCGGCATGGTTGGGCTGGTCTCTGGGGGGTATGCTTGCTTGGTGGGTTTCTGTAAATTATCCGGAGAGAGTCACGCAGTTAGTCACTGTTGCGGCCGCTCCTAAGTTTACGGGAGATGAAAATTGGCCTGGCGTACCGTTAAGTGTTTTGAATCAATTTTCTACTCGGCTTATCAATCAGTATGAAGAAACTTTATCTGATTTTTTATTACTTCAATTACGTGGGAGTTCTGAAAATCAGGCATTACTTGCGGAATTAAAAACACAATTTTCTCCTATGAAAACGACAGCTTTAATGGGTGGGTTACGTTTATTATGTGAAACAGATTTGCGAACTGATTTGTCGCGGATTAAAATTCCAAGTTTACATGTTTTTGGTGGCATGGATACGTTAGTGCCGGCCAGTGTAATTGCTAGTTTGAAACCTTTATTAGTTGATGGGCAATGTGCGCTGATTAAACGAGCGGGGCATATTCCGTTTTTATCTCACACAAATGAGTTTTTAAAATTATTATTGAAGAATTTTAGTTATGAATAAAAATTCATGCGCCTTTATTAGCGTTAAACAAAAGTCAAATTATACAAGTTGGAATGAAGTTAGGAATTGATTATAGTATGACGGTTTCTTGTTATAGATTAGATGCAGACGGTCGTTCTTGTGGTCGCTGTGATAGTTGTGTGTATCGCAAAAAAGGATTCGCTGATGCGGGGTTGGCAGATCCAACATTATACTAACTTGAATTAGGACATTAAAAATGAATGCAATGGCCGTTTTAAATAAAAATATTGAATGTATTTACAACAAGCCTGCTCTTTTGGGTGAAAGTCCACTCTGGGACCCTGAAGAACAAGTGTTATATTGGGTTGATATTGAAAAACCAGCCTTACATTGTTTTGATCCACAGACAAAAAAACATCGTGTCTGGTCAATGCCGACTGAGATAGGCTGTATTGCACTCCGTGCTGCAGGTGGCTTAGTTGCTGCAATGCGTTATGGTTATGCGAATATTGCGTTGCCATCGGGTGAGATCACTATGATTAACACAGTACTGACGGATGCAGATGGTGTCATGTTCAATGATGGAAAGTGCGATCGTGCCGGACGCTTTTGGGCGGGGACTAAAGATTTATCGGAGCAAGCAGACATAGGCGCATTATATCGATTAGATGCGACGGGGCATTCTACTGAAATAACAAAAGGTTATGCTGTGTCAAATGGCTTTGCATGGAGCCCAGATAATACAATATTTTATGTCTGCAATTCACCAGCACGCATTATTTATCAATATGATTTTGATATAGGGGCTGGGTCGTTAAAAAATAAAAGAATTTTTGCAAAATTACCTGATGAGAGCGGCTATCCTGATGGTGTGACCGTTGATAGTGAAGGAGGTGTCTGGAATGCGCACTGGGATGGTTGGCGTCTGACACGCTATTTACCTAATGGGAAGATAGATGACGTTATTAAAATGCCTGTGCGACGCCCTACAAGTTGTTGTTTTGGTGGAACAAACCTAACAACGCTTTATGTAACATCGGCAAGTACACGGTTGAGCGCAGAGGAGTTAAAGCAAGACCCCTTAGCCGGTTGCGTGTTTGCGGTCGATGTGGGTATTAAGGGGCTGCTAGAGCCAAAATTTGTTGGCTAACACCTTGATTTCATCCCCGGATTGTGGAAGAGTACGCAATCTGGTTTTCAAGTAAGGGGAACACGTATTATGGTGGCTAGGATTCGTTCCTATTATTTAGTCTACTTTATCTCTGCCTTCGCTGCCATTACAGGTTTGTTATTCGGTTATGACACAGGCGTTATATCAGGCGCAATCCTCTTCATACGTAAAGATTTCCATCTTACGTCGATGATGACAGGTGTCACTGTCAGTGCTGTTTTAATGGGCGCATTTTTAGGGTCAGCCATCAGTGGGAAGATGACAGATGAAATAGGGCGGCGCAAAGCGCTTGTGATTGTTTCTGTGATTTTTGTAATCGGTACTCTGATGACCGCAGCCGCACCTAGTGATCTGATTTTAATTATTGGTCGAGCTATTCTAGGCATGGCAATTGGAATTGGTTCTTTCACTGCACCTCTCTACTTAGCTGAAATCGCACCTCCTAACATCCGTGGTTTTTTAGTTTCACTAAATCAACTTGCTATTACGTTAGGCATTATTTTGGCCTATATTATCGATTATATATTTGCAGCAAATGGTGATTGGCGTTGGATGTTAGGATTTGGCGTGTTACCCGCTGTGATTTTATTTGTAGGTACTTATTTTTTACCAGAGAGCCCGCGTTGGATGGTTTTCAAAGGTATGTTGCTCGAAGCGGAAGAAAATTTAAAAAATATTCGTGCGACCGAAGACGTGACGCGTGAGATGACAGAAATTAAGCAAAGCATTCAAGAAAAACGTGGCACATGGCGGATGTTATTTTCAAAAAGATTACGCCCTATTATGTATATCAGTTTAGGGCTTGCATTTTTTCAGCAAGTCACTGGTATTAATACTATCATCTATTATGCGCCTACCATTTTGCAACAAGCTGGTTTTAGTGAAGCCACTACTGCTATTTTAGCCACGCTTGCGATTGGTATTTTTAATGTTGTATTCACCGTCATTGCATTACCCTTAATAGATCGTTGGGGACGTCGTCCTTTATTGTTGATGGGTTTGGCTGGTATGTTTATTAGTTTGGCAGCACAAAGTATTGCATTTTATTTTCCTGAGTTGACTTATTTGCGCTGGCTTACTGTGGGGAGCATGATCTTTTATATTGCCTGCTTCGCAATGAGCTTAGGGCCTATTATGTGGTTGGTTATTTCTGAAATCTTTCCGCTGCAAATCCGTGGTGTAGGTATCAGTGTTGCTATTTCTTGCTGCTGGGCATTTAACATGTTAGTTGCGATGACATTGTTAACATTAATTGATGCAGTAGGGATTAGTGGAACGTTTTGGATATATGCCATTTTGTGTGTTTTAGGTGTATTGTTTGTTTATTTTCTGGTGCCAGAGACAAAAGGATGTACTTTGGAGCAGATTGAGAAAAATTTACGGGCGGGAAAAGCGCCTAGACAATTGGGTATTACATTGGGGAAGAAAAATTTGTTGCCGGAATTGCCTTCTATGGGGCCGGAGATAGAGGGTGTGGTTGTTGAATAGGGGCGACTATTCAGCGAGTTCCACTGACCCAATCGTGAACGTGCCCATTCACGACGGACGCAGTGACAAATACTGAATAGTTATTACAAAACGAGGAAGCAGTACATGTTATTAAAAGACAAAATTATTTTAATTACGGGTTCAACGACCGGTATTGGCGCTGCTATTGCACGTCGATGTGTGGCACAAGGTGCAAAAGTGATGTTGCACGGTCGTGATGAAGTTCGTATTAAAAAAATGTGCGATGAATTAGGCGCTGCTGCGCAATATGTCATTGCTTCATTAGAAGATTTTTCGAGTTGCAAAAAGATTATAAATGCGACCATTGACACATACGGCACTATTCATGGTTTGGTCAATAATGCAGCCATCTATCCTCGTAATGATATTGATACAGCTAGTATTGAATTATTTGATCGTATTATGAATATTAATGTAAAAGCGCCTCTTTTTTTAAGCCAAGAAGTGACTAACATTTTTCGTAAACAAGTGAACGGTGGCAGTATTGTCAATATCGGTTCTATTAATGCTTATTGCGGTCAGCCTGATCTATTGTGCTATTCCATGTCTAAAGGCGCGTTGATGACAATGACGCGTAATTTAGCTGATTCCCTAGGCTCTGAAAAAATTCGTGTTAATCAACTGAATGTAGGTTGGACACCCACCGAAAATGAAGTTGCTTTAAAACAACAAGAAGGATTACCGCATGATTGGGAGACACGGATTCCACTGATGTATGCACCTATCGGACGTTTACAGACACCCGATAATGTTGCAGCGCACGTGACATTTTGGTTATCTGATGAGTCAATACCTACTAGCGGCGCAGTCTACGAGGTGGAGCAATACCCCGTGATTGGCCGTAACCGTTTAAACGATTTGAAAATATCTAACGATGGAGACAACAAATGAAAATTACTGATGCAAAAGTGTTTGTAACAAGTCCTGGCCGTAATTTTGTTACTTTGAAAATTTACACAGATCAAGGTGTCTATGGTTTGGGTGACGGTACTGTAAATGGTCGTGAATTAGCTGTTGTATCTTATTTAGAAGATCACGTCATTCCTTGTTTAATTGGTCGTGATCCGCAACAAATTGAAGATATTTGGCAATATTTCTATCGTGGTGTGTATTGGCGTCGTGGTCCAATCACCATGGCTGCTATCGCTGCAGTGGATATGGCATTGTGGGACATCAAAGGAAAAATGTTGAATACACCTGTTTATAATTTATTAGGTGGTAAAAGCCGTGAAGCGGTTATGGTTTATGGTCATGCGAATGGTATTGAGATTTCAGAAACGGTAGAAGAAGCAGGCCGTTATCTAGATATGGGATATCAAGCTGTACGTGTTCAAACAGGCGTTCCTGGCTTAGAAGAAGTCTATGGTATTTCTAAAGATAAATTATTTTATGAACCTGCTAAAAAAGGCTTACCACCCGAGTATCGTTGGTCGACCGAGAAATATTTAGCACATATTCCTAAATTGTTTCAAGAATTACGAGATACCTATGGTTCTGATCCACATTTGTTGCATGATTGTCATCATCGCCTTACACCGATTGAGGCAGCGCGTTTAGGCAAAGAATTAGAGCCTTATCATCTGTTCTGGTTAGAAGATACGGTACCTGCTGAATTACAAGAAGGCTTCCGCATCATTCGTCAACATACGACTACTCCGTTAGCCGTAGGTGAAGTGTTTAATACAGTTTGGGATGCACATATTTTAATTACAGAACAATTAATTGATTATTTACGTATGGCAATCGTGCATGGTGGTGGTCTCACCCCGATGAGGAAGATTGCAGCGATGGCAGAAATTTATCACATTAAAACAGGATGTCACGGTGCAACAGATCTGTCACCTGTTACGATGGCGGCTGCATTGCACTTTGATATCGCTATTAATAACTTTGGTATTCAAGAATATATGCGTCATACACCAGAAACCGATGAAGTATTCCCTCATGCATATACCTTTAGTAAAGGTTATTTGTATCCAGGCGATGCACCAGGTTTAGGTATTGATTTTAATGAAGAATTAGCTGCTAAATATCCATATGAACGTGCTTATTTGCCAGTAAATCGTAAGATGGATGCGACGTTATTTAACTGGTAAGTTGGGTATTGATTTTTTTTAACAATTACAACCTCGGCAATGCGACTCAAAGCTAAGCGTTGGGTCGCAACCTAGGCTTATATCGCTGATTAGTTTTTTTGCTTGAAATCTGCGCTAAGGAGTCTGGGTTGCTTCTTACACGCTTCGCTCTGAGTCGTAATGACGGGCTTGTAATTGTCAATTTCGCACCAGTGACTCTCGTAACCGTTTCTATTTAAGTTAGAAAAATCATTTTATCCGCTCATTCTTAAATTATATTTCTCAAATAGAAAAATATAATCA
>DHJK01000156.1 GCA_002404295.1 Legionellales bacterium UBA4722 | reverse complement strand
TCGCTTCGCTCGCAATGACGACGCTGGAATGTCTGTTTCCTGGTTTATTCAACAAAGCCCTCACGAGGTGAGGGGTGTCCTAAGCAGGGCTTTTTGCTTTGTCTAATAAAATTTAATATTTTTTATGAAGATATATCGCATTCTTTGCTTGACAGATCAAAGTCCTACGATAGAATTAGCGCTTCGTAAAGTTGCTCCGATTGCGGAGTACGAAGTGCGGGAATAGCTCAGTTGGTAGAGCACAACCTTGCCAAGGTTGGGGTCGCGAGTTCGAGTCTCGTTTCCCGCTCCAGATGATACAGATATAGAACTCAGTGTGGCTGGGTGGCAGAGTGGTTATGCAGCGGCCTGCAAAGCCGTGGACGCCGGTTCGATTCCGACCCTAGCCTCCATGTAAAACGATAAAAATAGGATTTGCCCGGGTGGCGGAACAGGTAGACGCAAGGGACTTAAAATCCCTCGGGGGGTAACTCTCGTGCCGGTTCGATTCCGGCCTCGGGCACCAAGATTAAACTTTAGACACATGCGATAAAATCGTGAATGTACTTGTGTGTCTTCAAGTCAATAAATCGGTAACCGCTCATCTGGGTGCCGTCATTGCGAACGAAGTGAAGCAATCCAGCTCGAAAGCAAAACTTAGTATCTAAGATCAGCTTTCTGAAGCCTTGCTTTCGAGCTGGATTGCTTCACTTCGTTCGCAATGACGACGGTGGATGAGCTGTTATAAAAATCGGAACTCACCCCATGACTTTCGTCGTCACAGAACAATGCATTCGTTGTAAATACACAGACTGTGTTGAAGTGTGTCCTGTAGACTGTTTTTATGAAGGTCCTAATTTCCTAGTTATTAATCCTGATGAATGTATCGATTGCGCATTGTGCGAACCAGAGTGCCCAGTCAATGCCATTTATTCTGAAGATGACTTACCAGAGCAATATCAACCCTATTTACAATTGAATAAAGAACTAGCCGAAAAGTGGCCCGTCATTACGCGAATTAAAGATGCACCCGCTGATGCAGATCAATGGGCAAATGTACCGGATAAGCAGCAGTATTTGGAGACCTGACTCTGAGTGAATCTTCCGTAAGTATCCTTGGTGAAAAGGGTTCCCTCAGTCAACTTATTCCTGGTTTTACCTCCCGTGAACCCCAACAAAAAATGGCTGAAACCATTGAGCGTGTGCTTGCATTAGAAACCTCATTAATCATCGAAGCTGGAACGGGTACAGGCAAAACATTTGGTTACTTGGTTCCTATATTCCTTTCAGAAAAAAAAACGATTATCTCTACTGGTACAAAAAACTTACAAGACCAATTATTTTTTAATGATATCCCCATTATAAAAAAACTTTTTCCTTTGCCAAGAAAAGTGGTTTTATTGAAAGGGCGTGCCAATTATCTTTGCAAACAGAGAATAGAACGTAATTTGCATGAAGGACATTTTGCCTCGCGCCAACATGTTTCACAATTACACCGTATCGATGAATGGAGTCATACCACCGAAACAGGTGATATTGCAGAAATCACATCAGTTCCTGAAGATTCTAGCATTTGGCCGCAAGTCACTAGTACTGTTGATAATTGTTTAAATCAAGATTGCCCGTTTTATAAAGATTGCTTTGTAGTTCGTGCTCGCCAGCAAGCCATGGACGCTGATATTTTAGTGGTGAATCATCATTTGTTTTTTGCGGATATGGCTTTGCAAGACAGTGGCTTTGGTGAGCTTTTACCTGGCGCTGAAGTGGTGGTTTTTGATGAAGCGCATCATATTCCTGATATTGCATCCCAATTTTTTAGCACCTCACTTTCTGGGCGGCAGTTGCTGGAGTTGGCGCGTGATACGGAGGCGGAAGCGCTAAAAGACGCAAAGGATATGAAGCAACTCAATGAATATTCAGAGAGTTTGCAAAAAGCCGTTCAAGAAATGCGGAATGCGCTAGGAATGGAGCTACGTCGTGCCCCTTGGCCCGTCGTTTCTGAACGTATACTTGCAGATGCTATTCATAATGTAAAAGCAGCGTTGCAATTGTTAGAATCTACTTTAAAAGAAGCCGCTATTCGCAGCAAAGGATTAGAAAATTGCTGGCGTCGATCTGCACAGTTGATTGAGAGTTTCAATTTACTAACCGGGCAGCCAGTCGAAAATACCGTGCATTGGTTTGAAACGTATCCACAAAGTTTTAGTTTGCAAATGACGCCCATTATCGTGGCTGAACAATTTCAAAATTATATTAAAAATCTGAAACGTACATGGATTTATACGTCTGCCACATTAACAGTCAAAAATAGTTTTCGTCTATTCATTGATTCGCTGGGCTTAGATAATGTCATGCAATTACAATTAAAAAGCCCCTTCGATTATCAACGTCAATCATTGTTATATGTGCCGCGTGGTTTGCCGGATCCTAGAGCAAGTGATTACACCGCATCCTTACTGGAAACGATTATTCCTGTGTTGGAAGCTTCACAAGGCAAGGCTTTTGTATTATTTACGAGTTATAAAGCCTTAGAGTATGCCGCAGAGCAATTAAAAGATCGCATTCCATATCCTTTACTATTGCAAGGGACGATGCCAAAGCGCCAACTGATAGAAGATTTCAAACGCTTGGGGAATGCTGTTCTTTTAGGCACCAGCAGTTTTTGGTATGGCGTGGATGTCAGGGGAGATGCATTGTCTTGCGTTATTATTGATAAACTACCATTTGCATCGCCCAGTGACCCCATTCTAAAAGCGAAAATAGACTTATTACGCAAACAAGGTATTGATCCTTTTCAAACCTATCAATTGCCCAATGCAGTGTTAATTCTTAAACAAGGGGCTGGGCGCTTGATTCGCGATGCTACAGATCGTGGTATCCTTATGATCTGTGATCCGCGGTTGGTTGGATCCAATTATGGGGAAACATTTTTGCAAAGCTTGCCCGATATGCCGCGCACCCGCGATTTAGATAAAGTACGTGAGTTTTTTAACCATGAACATATTAGCGCTTGATACTTCATCCACTGCATGCTCTGTTGCATTGCTACATGATGATAAAATGAGTTTTTTACATCGAATTATGCCGTTGCAGCAAGCGCAGTCTATTTTACCCATGCTGGAAGAGTTGCTATCCATTCATAAAATAACTTTAAATCAATTAGATGCCATTGCATTTGGATGTGGTCCTGGAAGTTTTACCGGTGTGCGCATTGCAACCTCGGTGACTCAAGGTTTGGCTTATGCATTACAGCTTCCTGTTATCCCTGTTTCATCTCTTGCGGCCTTGGCGCAAGCGGCCTATAGAGATTTGGGATGGAAAAAATTATTGGTGGGTGTGGATGCGCGGATTCAAGAGGTGTATTGGGGTGCTTATGATGTGAATGAACACGGGTTAGTGATGCGTGTGGGTCAGGAAAAAGTATGCGCCCCAGAAGAGGTGCCTCTGTCCGCTGATAAAGGATGGTATGGGGTAGGGAACGCATGGGATGTGTATGCGAATCAGATTGCATACTCAGCATTAGATGTAGATACATCAAGATTACCCACAGCCCTGGGCGTTTTAGAGTTAGCTAAAGTGAAATATGATCAAAAAGAGTGGGTCATGGCTAAGGACGCTTTGCCTGTGTATTTGCGTGATTCGGTTGCGAAGAAGAGCTCATGAGAATGTCGGCAACTATTTAGCTTAATGCCGTCATTGCGAGCTAGCCCACACTGCCGTCATTGCTGTAAAGGTTACGTAATTCGTTGACAGCAAGGCTTCTCGTAGACCACAGCTGTCACCCCGCAAAATTTTCGTCCGTAGTATTCAATTAAAAAACCGGTCTGCCACGAAAATTTGTGCGGGGTCTGGTTACGTCCTATAGTACTGCTGGCCGTAACCGGAT
>DHJK01000061.1:1581-10172 GCA_002404295.1 Legionellales bacterium UBA4722 | reverse complement strand
TGCTTTTAGCGGCATTGCGTATGCATTAAAAAGCTGCTTTTAATATTTAACCTGAGTTATCATCTCGTGTTTTTATGACGAACATTACTTCTGCATAGAATGTTTCTTTATTAAGATAAAGAAACATCCCAATTCGCAGATAAATCTTGATATAAAATTAAAACTAGATGTGCGTTTCTTGTATGTTTTATCTTCCACGGAATCGCGCTAACAGGCTCTTATTTTCACCGACTAGCTTTATTGCCTTATCAATCGTTTTTACACTTGTCACATTCGCCGATTTACCACTAAACAATCCTTTTGGTGCTGTCGTTTTCATTAGATTTTGTAGCTCCTTTAATTTAGAGACTACTTCCTGCTTAGACAGCGTGCCATTATCGTTTTGAAGCGTTTGTACAAAAGTAATAATCGCACCTCTCCTCTTATTTGAAATATCAAATTTCTTTCCTGCCTCAATCTCAGCCGGTGTTTTCACTACTTCTTCTACATCTTCCCAACTCCGTTTATTCTCTGGTTCTTTATATCGCGAATCAAGTCTTGTGTCCTCCTCTGACAAAAGCTTAATTATAGCGATTTTTGCAGGCTCATCTAAAAGATTGATATCTTTAACTGCTGCTTGCACTTGCTTTACTTCTACTTGCTTTGTTTGTAATTGCGCTAACAGCGCCTTATTTTCACCTGCTGCTAGTTTTATTGCCTGATCAATAGTTTTTACACTTGTCACATTCGCCGATCGACCAGTACCAAACAATCCTTTTGTTTCTGTCGTTTTCATTTTTCCTTGTAATTGCTTTAACTCCTCAACCATGGCACTCTTAGATAACGGCTCATTTGATTGAAGCTTTGATATAACAGCTTTAATTTCACCTACCCTCTTCTGTGAAGTATCAAATTTCACCTCAGTCAATGTCTTAGGATGATCTTCATCTTTTAAAAGCCGATAACCAAAATCATCTTCATTATCATTCTTAGCCGAATATTTCGAGGTTAGCCTTTCAACGTCCTCAGTTAATAAGCGAAGTATAGAATCTCTTACGGCTGTTTCTAAGAGATCGGGGTCTTTAACTGCTGCTTCTGCTTGCTTTTCTTGTACTTGTATTTTTTGTGATTGCGCTAACAGCTCCTTATTTTTACCTGCTACTCTTTCTATGATTTTTTCAATAGCTTTTGCACTGGCCGATTCTCTTATTCCTGTAGTGTGCATTTTAGCTTTTAGGTCTGTTAATGCATCATGCAATCTCTCTTCAGACATCGGCTCTTCCTTTTTCAGTTCAAGAGACAATCCATCGATCTCCATAACTCTACGTATTGTAATTTCCACATCAGTATCAGACTTCTTGTTGCCTAGTTTTTTTACTAAAACGGTTAGGTCAATGCTAGCATTCTCAAAGTTTTGGCCGACTTTCCTGTCTATTAGTCCATGTCTTCCCATCAAGCTATGTAGCTCAGCATCTAATGCCTTAATAACAAACTGTCTTTTTTCATCAGATATTGCATTCTGTACAAAAGATTCCTGTGTATCTTTCGCTGGGTTTGTTTTTAAGTCATCCCATTCCATTAGAGTGCTTCTTAATTGATTTTCTACGCCTTTGTGATCTGCTGACGTTTGATTGGATACTACATTCCATAACGCTTCGGATGCCAACGCTTTACGCGCATTTCCCCATTCAAAAAGTGCCTCACTAAGATAACGTTGTTCAAAAACGGCTGCTAATTCATCGTAATTCATGCCTGAATACGGTTTCTTTTCTTCGTGTGTCTGTGCTGTTACATCTGCTTGCGTTTTTCGTTCTTCATCTAAAACAACTTTTTTTGGATCTCTTCTTAGTTTCTCTTGCCATAGAGTATCAAAGTCTTTCATCTCTTTTTTTAGCGCTGCTTCAATCGTATGCAATGGCCTTCCATCATCCAAAGTCTGCATTAGCCTTTTTAAGTTTCCAACTTTTAAATCAAACTGTTGTTGTATCACATTTGTATCTGATAAAAAATAACCTCTTGATATAGCTTCTTTAGCAATATTAATACGTGTCTCTACTGCCTTATGATAATCATCAGCAGTCCACGCGCTACTAACAATATGTTGCCTTGTGGGCAATTCATGTACCATTGTTATTATTTCATTAATAGCTACTTTTTCTGCTGCTTTTTTATCGCTAAACACTCTGTCCCCTAAAGAAGTGCTTGGCATCTTGTCTTTTATTTTCATTAGGGCATTAAGTAAATTTTCTTTATTAAGAAAGTCGGCATTTCTTAAAACGTTGACAGCTAATTTATTTACCTCCATTATTTGACTAATACCCTTCTCCACTTCTTTATCAGATAGTTTTTTGTCATTATTTTTTGGTACTAATATACCTAAACTATCGCCAGTTTCATCTACGCCCCCCAAACTAACAAATTCTAGACCATATTTTTCACACAATTGACTTGTTACGTCCGAAAGCGCATCGTGTATATCCATCCACGTACCATAATCAATTTTTGCAGCTTCTTCTTTATTTTCCTGCTTCATCGCAACAGATTTTTTGTCGGCTGATAATTGGTTTTCCTTCCATGCGTCAAACGCTTTTATACTGCTTCTTAACTGATTTTCTATTTTCAATCCTTTTGGTAACAGTCTATCTCTTTCTATGATTTCGATGAATCCCTTGAGCACGAGTGCTTCGAATGATTGATTCCAATTAGGATATTGACTTGCTAAGTCCTTTTCAGCGCCAACACGGGACTTAAGTTGATGCAACAATGCATCTGTAGTAGGGTTGTTGGTGATAAATGCAGGCGTTACTTTTTGTTTTACTGGAGTAGGTTTTTTGCTCGCCATACTGATTAAATCATTTATCACCCGTTCACTAGGAGCTTTTCCTCCGGCAATCAAATGAATATTATCTTTTAACTGCTTTAATTTTTGAATCAATTCCTGATCAGAGATTCGTTTATCTGCATCAACTAATGCGTCCGGGTCAACACGGTGCTCCAGTTCTGAAACTAATTTATTAATCGCACGTATTTGTTCAGCTGCTATCACTTTAGGCAACTTGCTGTCGCTACCTCCAACTTTTAAGCTTAATGTATGTTTATCAATGTGATGTTGAGCAAGCAACGTATTGGCTTCTGATTTTAATGCATCAATGACTGTTTCTCTTTTGCTTTTACTAACACTTACGCTCTCAGTTATATGCTGTTTTACTTCTGCTTTAGGTATTTGTCCGCTCTCTATTTGTTTTATTATTTTGCTAATAACTTCATCTCCTCCACGTTTCTTTTTTCCTGTAGAGGGAATGTTATCGTTTAAGCTACGTAGATTGGTAAGAAAATCTTCTTTTGATATACCGGGCAGCTCAAACCAGCTATCTAAATAGTCGAGAAATTTTTGAATTTCCTGTACTCGATTTGTTGCAGTCGCATCCATTGAAGAACTATCGGATTTCCCTGCAGCTATATCTAATGAACGAGTTTGTTCTTGTAAGCGACGTAATTGATCACGCTTAATGCTTTCAATCTCCGTTCCTAATTTATGTTGTATCCAATCTTTTACTTCATGGCTGATTTGTTTCTTTTCAGGTGGAATGCTATTTTTCCATCTATCAAATTTATCTATAGATGCTAGCAACGCATCGTTTAAGTATTCACCTCCTCCATCTCTTATGGGTATCGCTAATTGAATGTCTTCCCAAAGTTTCTTTATTTCCTCACTTATCTGTCTATGCAGGGTAGGGTATTGTGTTTTTAATTCAGCTTCAGTGGCGATTCTTTTTTCAAGTTCATCTATTAGCTTATTTGTTTCGAAAGTTACTCTAACTTCTTTTTCGATGGTTACTCTAACTTCTTTCATTCGTTCACGTTGTTCTTTTTCTATTTGTGATAAACGCGCTTCATTTCTTATATCTACTAACTCTAGTGTTCTTTTAATAAAATTTGCGGCAACTGAATGTGGTTGGACAACTATTTGATTGAGTAAAGCAAGTGAGCGTTTCTTAGTGGAATCATCATTAACTGAAGTAGCAATTTCTAGAGTAGAGATTAATTTATTAATTTCTTTTAATTGATTTAACGAAGCAGAAGCAGGTCCAGATGGATTATTTTTTATGCCATCTAATAACGCATCAATATAAGATGTAAGTTCGCGTCGTAAATCAGAAAAACTTGAGGCTTCAAGTATTGGATGTCTAGCTTTCATGTTCGCTACTCCATTCGAATTTAGATAACTCAAGTATAGCAACGGTTAAAATTTTTGTGAGAAAATCAGAGTTTTTTTCTTGCGGAGTTGTATAGCTAATTGAAAATACTAACTATATAAAAATTGAATATTTCTTAAATTTTTAGATTTTGTTCTTAATTTAAACAACTTTTTCTTACTACGTCATTCCCGCCTCGGTTTAAAAAGTCGATAGTTACAATCCCTCTTATTAAGGTTAGAATACGTCAAAATTTTGGGTTGGTGAGGCTGTAGAAAATTTAAGCCTTGCGCGGAAAATATACTTAATAGCAAGAAACAAAATGAGCAGGAATCAAGCATGACAAACACGTGGGACGATGTTGATTCAGTAGAAATTCAAGAATGGCTAGAAGCATTGGAATCCGTGCTTGAATATGAAGGGCCTGAGCGTGCGCGATTTATTATTGAACAACTGATTGAAAATGCGAATCAAGCTGGCGTGCAAATGGCAAGTGGCGGGGTTGCTGCAACTTCTTATTGCAATACCATTTCTGTTGATCAGCAACCTAATTACCCAGGCGATTTAGAGTTAGAACAACGCATTGATGCCATCAATCGTTGGAATGCGATTAGTATGGTATTAAGAGCGAAAAAAAATGCAGGTGGAGTGGGTGGTCATTTATCTTCTTATGCATCAATCGCAACTTTATATGAAGTAGGCTTAAATCATTTTTTCCGGGGTGCTACAGAAGATACGCCCGGTGATTTAATTTATTTTCAAGGCCATTCTTCAGAAGGCAATTATGCACGCGCATTTCTTGAAGGTAGATTAACTGAAGAACATTTGGTGAATTTCAGACAAGAGCTAAAAGGAAAAGGTGTTTCTTCTTATCCGCATCCATGGCTGATGCCGACGTTTTGGCAATTTGCTACCGTCTCTTTAGGGTTGGGTGCTTTGCAAGCCATCTATCAAGCACGTTTTTTGAAATATTTAGAAAATCGTAAATTGATTCCTGCTAATGACCGTAAAGTATGGCTCTATTGTGGTGATGGAGAAATGGATGAGCCAGAATCCATTGCGGGTTTAACGATGGCAGCTCGTGAAGAACTCGATAATATTATTTATGTAGTCAATTGCAATTTACAGCGTTTAGATGGATTAGTGCGTGGGAACAGTAAAATTATTCAAGAGTTAGAAAAACTGTTTAAAGGCGCTGGCTGGAATGTGATTAAAGTTATTTGGGATAGCCAATGGGATGCGATTTTTGCTAAAGATAAAAAAGGGTTATTGCTAAAACGGTTAAATGAATGTGTAGATGGTGATTTACAAAATGCCTACGTGAAAGGCGGCGCTTACACACGCGAATTTTTAGCGGGTGATAACGAAGAATTAAAAGCATTATTTGCTGAAATAAATGATGAGCAAATGGTGCTGATGAATCGCGGTGGACATGATCCACTGAAAGTATATGCAGCGTATGCAGCGGCCGCTAAACATAAAGGCCAGCCAACAGCGATTTTAGTGCAGAGTGTGAAAGGTTATGGATTAGGTGCGGGTGCTGAAAGTCGTAATGTGGCACATAACCAACTTGAGATGACGGAAGCGGAACTTAAAGCCTTTCATAAACGATTTAAGCTGCCTTTTCCTGATGATCATTTGGAAGAGCTTGCGTTTTATAAGCCTGAGGAAAATAGTCCGGAATTAAAGTATCTTCATGCCCAGCGTGAAAAACTTAAAGGTTATTTGCCTGCACGATTAACGCCTTCTCACCCACTGACGGTACCTGAGTTATCTGCGTTTGATGCGGTTTTGCAGGGTAGCGGCGATCGTACGATGTCAACGACCATGGCGTTGGGTCGTATCTTAACGGTATTATTAAAAGATTCCGTCATTGGTTCGCGTATCGTGCCTATTTTTTCTGATGAAGTACGTACCTTTGGTATGGAATCTTTATTTAGACAAGTAGGAATTTATTCTCATGTTGGCCAACGTTATATGCCAGAAGATAAAGATCAATTGCTTTATTATCGAGAGACGCAAGATGGGCAAGTGTTAGAAGAAGGTATAACAGAAGCCGGTTGCATGTCATCTTGGATAGCTGCCGCGACTTCTTATACTGCGCATCAAATTCCTATGATTCCATTCTTTACTTATTATTCTATGTTTGGTTTTCAGCGTGTGGGTGATTCGATTTGGGCAGCTGCAGATATGCGTGCACGTGGTTTCTTGATAGGAGCCACAGCTGGTCGTACTACGTTGGAAGGTGAAGGGTTGCAACATCAAGATGGTAATAGTTTATTGACGGCGTCAGCTGTACCTAGCTGCCGTGCTTATGATCCTACCTTTGGTTATGAAATGGCAGTGATCATTCAGCATGGTTTGCGCGAAATGTATCAAGAAGAACGTGATGTGTTTTACTACATCACAGCGATGAATGAAAAATATGTACAGCCTGCTATGCCTAAAGGTGCAGAAGAAGGCATTATTAAAGGGATGTATCTTTATAAAGCTGCAGGAAAAGCAAAATTAAAAGTGCAGCTAATGGGAAGTGGCGCGATATTGCGAGAAGTGATCGCTGCTGCGGAATTATTAGAAACGGATTTTGGTGTGACTGCCGATGTATGGAGCGTTACTAGTTTCAACGAGCTGCGACGTGAAGGTGTGGCATTGCAACGTGAGCATATGTTTGCGCCTGAGGCAAAACAAAAACAAAGTTATCTGGAGCGGTGTTTGCAAGATCACGCAGGTCCAATCATTGCTGCTACAGATTATATTCGTAATTATGCGGATCAGATCAGGCCTTTTATTTCCCGCTCTTATACAGTGCTAGGAACAGATGGGTATGGTCGTAGTGATACTCGTGAAAGATTGCGTCAATTCTTTGAAGTGGATCGCTATCATATTGTAGTCGCTGCATTATATGCATTAGCAAAAGAAGACGCAGTACCTGCAAGTCAAGTGACTGTAGCATTAAAGAAATATAACATTGATCCGGACAAACCAAATCCGGTGACAGTATAGGGGCAGCAGTACTTGCTGACTTTACGCAATGGGGTGTTCTTAGAGGGGAGAATCGCGATTCTTCCCTCTAAGTGCAAGCATAAGCTTTGCTTATGCGCAGCATATTAATAGAGGGAGGATAGATTTTGGCTATTAAAAATATAACAGTGCCTGATATCGGTGGTGCAACCGATGTAGTGGTGATCGAAGTATTAGTGAAGATAGGTGATGCTATTAAAGTAGATAGCGCACTGCTGACGTTGGAATCCGATAAGGCAACCATGGAAGTCCCTTCATCCGATGAAGGTATTGTGAAAGAAGTGAAAGTGAAAGTGGGCGATACAGTTTCGCAAGGCTCCACTATACTTGTTTTAGAAGTGGCGGAAGGGAAGTCAACTGCAGCTGCCGCACCTTCAGCTAAGGTAGAGGCTGTAGCGCCTGTTGCAAGTGCCGTTGCGGCTAGTAAAGCGGAACCTGAGCCTGTTGTTATGACATCCTCTCATACCGATGCACACGCAGGGCCTGTCGTTAGAAAAATAGCGCATGAATTTGGTATTGATTTAAAGAAAGTACCGCCCACAGGACCTAAGCAACGCATTTTAAAAGAAGATATTTTAAATTATGTGAAAGCTCGTTTAGCACAAGTTGCAACAAGTGGTGCGGGTATGCCCACGGCACCTACTGTTGATTTTACTAAATTTGGTGAAGTAGAAACGCAGCCGTTGTCACGTATTAAAAAGCTTTCTGGAAAAAATTTACATCGTAATTGGTTGTTGGTGCCACATGTGACACAATTTGGTGAAGCGGATATTACGGAGTTAGAAGCTTTCCGCTTAGAACAAAAAGCAAGTATAGAAAAGCAGGGTGTCAAACTGACACCGCTTATTTTTATTATGAAAGCAGTGGCTTCTGCGTTAGAGGCTTTTCCACAATTCAATGCATCGTTGGATGCGAGTGGCGAAAATTTAATTCTTAAAAAATATGTGCATGTGGGTGTGGCAGTGGACACACCGGATGGTTTGGTTGTGCCGGTTGTGCGTGATGTTGATAAAAAAGGGTTGCTTGAGATTGCAAAAGAGTTGAGTGTGTTGAGTGAAAAAGCACGCAACAAGCAATTGACGGCAAATGAGATGCAAGGTGGTTGCTTTTCTATTTCCAGTTTAGGTGGTATTGGTGGGACAGCGTTTACGCCTATTGTGAATGTGCCTGAAGTGGCTATTCTAGGTGTTTCTAAATCGTCATTAAAACCCGTTTATAAAGAAGGGCAACTTGTACCACGCTTAATGTTGCCGTTATCTTTGTCTTATGATCATCGGGTGATTGATGGGGCAGATGGGGCTAGGTTTATTACATACTTATCGAATATGTTAAGCGAGACCCGGAATTTGTTGTTGTAAGATTTACTTTAGCGATGCTGCTTAGAACACCTCTCCC
>DHJK01000061.1:0-1556 GCA_002404295.1 Legionellales bacterium UBA4722 | reverse complement strand
CTCTCCCCTTGTGGGAGAGGTGTCCTAAGCAGCGGCGAGAAATGTGGTGCTAATATTAATTTTGTATAGAGGAATTTACCAATGAGCGATTTACAAACCGAAGTTGTAGTCCTAGGCAGCGGCCCCGGCGGATACACCGCTGCATTCCGTGCCGCAGATTTAGGCAAAAAAGTTATTTTAGTAGAGCGCTACGAAAACATCGGCGGTGTTTGTTTGAACGTGGGATGTATTCCTTCTAAAGCATTATTACACGCAGCCAAAGTATTAGATGAAGCGCATGATGTTGCTGAATGCGGTATTGATTTTGGTAAACCCAAAATTGATACGAAAAAATTACGCGATTGGAAAAATAAAGTCGTCACTCGTCTGACTGGCGGATTGAAAGCATTAGCTAAACAACGCAAAGTAGAAATTGTGCAAGGCACCGGGCAATTTATTTCAAGCAATGAAATTTCAGTAGAAACGCCTAACGGCAAACAAATTATAAAATTTGATAATGCGATTATTGCTGCAGGTTCTCGTCCCGTTAAATTACCTTTTTTACCCGATGATCCACGTATTATCGATTCTACTGGCGCACTAGAGCTTGAAGAAACGCAAGCTAAAATGTTAGTGATTGGCGGTGGCATTATTGGTTTAGAAATGGCAACCGTTTATAACGCATTGGGTGCTGAAATCACTATTGTCGAATTGATGGATCAGATTATCCCGGGCTGTGATAAAGATTTAGTCATGCCTTTATTTAAACGTATTCAAAAACGTTATAAAGCTATTTTATTAAAAACAAAAGTGACTAAAGTAGAAGCGAAAAAAGACGGATTATGGGTTACGTTCGAAGGTGAGAATGCACCCGAAAAACCAGAACGTTTTGATCGTATCTTATGTGCTGTTGGCAGACGTCCTAATGGCGACCAAATTGCTGCGGACAAAGCCGGTGTTAAAGTGGATGAACGTGGATTCATCGCTGTAGATAAACAACAGCGCACGAATGTTCCTCATATTTACGCGATTGGTGATATCGCCGGTAATCCTATGTTGGCACATAAAGCCATTCCCGAAGGACGCGTAGCTGCAGAAGTCATTGCAGGGATGAAGCATTATTTTGATGTGAAATGTATTCCAAGCGTTGCTTATACAGATCCTGAAGTTGCGTGGGTGGGTGTCACTGAAAATGAAGCCAAAGCGAAAGGTTTGCAGTATGGAAAAGGCTCTTTCCCTTGGGCTGCAAGTGGTCGTGCTTTAAGTATTGGTCGTGATGAAGGTCTCACAAAATTAATTATCGATGAAAAAACACATCGTGTGATTGGTGGTGGTGCTGTTGGCCCTAATGCAGGTGAGCTTGTTGCTGAAATGGGTCTTGCGATTGAGATGGGCTGTGATGTTGAGGATATTTCTTTGACTATACATGCGCATCCTACTTTGTCTGAGACTGTTGCGATGGCTGCAGAAGTGTATGAGGGAACGATTACGGATTTGTATTTGCCGAAGAAGAAAACGGAAGAGAAGAAATAGCAGTTGTTATTTAACTAACGCTGCTGCTTAGGACACCTCTCCCC
>DHJK01000094.1:51232-52210 GCA_002404295.1 Legionellales bacterium UBA4722 | reverse complement strand
CACCAACTACGCAAGCCTGACCCCTTTACAAAATTTAAAATGCCCTGACTTATAGCTTAAATTTTACGTTCCTTTTGTTGGAGCTATCACTCCCTTAACGCCAGAAACAGGAGTAGCCAACTTCCGAGTCTTTCCTTTTTTCCTTTCAAATAAAGTAAAGAACCCTCTAGACACTTTTTTGGATGCGGGTAAGTCAGCTGTTTTAAACAATGCCTCATGAGAGAGAAGTCGTGCTTCTTCCCTTTGATCAACTTTAGGATTATTTAATTGGATAAAACAATTTTCTAAATATTCTTTTTGCTTCTCTAATATCACTTTACGCTTGTTCTCAGAAACCGTAAGCGGTTCTTTTTTTTGTTCTTTGCTATCTATTGCATCTAACTGTTTCATAACCCACATTAATTTATCGCTTACTTCACCACCTTCGACATTCCTCTCATCCGCCAATTCCTTCTGAACTTTCACAAGATGCTGAGATTGCACGAACTGAGCCAGCTCCTTTTTTGCTGAATCATCAAGCTTACCGCCCGTCGAGCGATAAAGTATAGCCGCTAATCTATCATGAAAACTTGGCTCTTTTTCTGTTATATTTTGTTGTTTTCGAATTCCTTTAAATCTAAATTTAAACCTATTTTTTTTCTCTTCTTTTATTTCCGCAGGAGGCTGGATATTTCTTGTTTTATAAGATCCATCACTTTTACTTTGAGTCATGGTCCAGACAGATTTAGCATCTTTAGGTGGAACAAAGATGTAATAATATTTCGCATCATTACTTCCAAGCTTTTGCTCTTGAGATTCTGAAAATTGGATAAAAGGAGTAGAAATTTTTATTAACGTTTTATTATAATCAATTAACTTTTGTTCGACTTTACCAAGCTCGTGCGTTACTATAAATTCTACTAACCATCGCGCATCGTCACGTGCATTTTCTAATTTTGTTATAATTGAATCATAATTTTGATTAATTCCTATTTTAGA
>DHJK01000094.1:40778-51185 GCA_002404295.1 Legionellales bacterium UBA4722 | reverse complement strand
CCTATTTTAGTTTGATAATTTTTTTCACGCAACAAAGCGATATCTGCTTGAATTTTCGCATAAAATTGAACAATATTTCCTTCGATTTCCTGTTTTTGTTGAGAAGTCGTATTTGGCTTGTGCATTAATTCCATGTTTTTATACAACTCTTCCACAAGTGATGAACTTGCATCGATATCCCTTACAATATGATTAATTTCATTTCTTGCTTGCTCTGCAATCCTCGGCGCAATCATATCAATTTTCTTGACATACTCATTAAAAATATTCCCGCTTAACTTCATTCGCTGCAAATTTACTTTAAAGTCTTCAAGTTTATTAAGAAGCACTATTTTTTCATGTATCGGCAATGATTGATTATCCAATTGTAATAGAATGCCCTGGAATTCTCTATCAATTCTATCTAGTTGATCTTTGAATGCAACCACCGAAGGAGTACTCAAATCATTTCTTCTCAGCTCTTGTATAGCATCTAACTCACCATTAAGATAGGTTCTTTGTTTCTTGAGTTGTAAAATAGCACCATCATCTTGATTTTTTGATTCACTCATTACCCTCTGAAGGGACGCTTGAGGATCTTCATGTTGCGCGATCAAGCTATTTAAAGAATCTATCTCTCTTTCTAACTTCATTCTTTCATTGTATAATTTTTCAGAAACCTCCTCTGCGATATTACTTTCAATATTCACTTGCCCCATCATTTTGTCATCCAATACGAGATCAGATAAATCAACATTTAATTTTTCTACGGGTGTGCTACTACCTTGCAACGAGGCCAGCAATAGTTTTAATGGATCTTCCATTTGTTGAATTTTTTCTAGCAGAGGCATTTGTTGTTTTAAAAACTTCTGCAACAGTTGATTTTCACTAACGGCATTGTGAATTTGTTTTAATAGTAGATAAATAGATTCAGATTCAGGAGTTTGTAACGATATATTGCCAAGATTATTTTTTAGTTCTGCATCTGTTCTTTTTAACTGTTCTAGCTCACCATGCAATCTATCAATGCTTACTTGCCTATTGCTAGTATTACTATTGAGTGAAAGTAGCTTCCTATATTCATTCATTTTTTGATTAAACAATATTGCATGCTCACTTAATTCCTTTTCAATAGAACTCTGCTCACTTTTTAGTTGTTCGACAAGTTCCTGAGATTGATTAAGTATATTTTCAGATTTTTTCCAAGCTTGATATAATTCATCAAGGTTCGCCTTCTCTGATTCACCCCCTTCTTGGTTCAAATAATTTTGCAAGGCGAATAAATTTCTTACATTATTCTTTGCTTTTTTGTTAATATCTATTTTCGCCTGTTCGTAATTTATGGGCGCAGATTTCATAAATGTCACCTCTCTTTTCACAAAGTTTATTTGTCATCTATTATAAGAGTATAATGCAAAATCGAGGAATTGCTTGCTTGGTACGATTTACCAATATAATCAATCAGTAAATGTCGAGAATTAAAACTAAGCAAGCATGAATAATGATATTCCACATTTAAATATCACTCCCAACAGAAACAGCAAGAAGGGCGAAAATGGCGCTTAATATGGAAATGGCTATACCGCTTTTAAATGCGAAAAAAATGCCCGCTTCTGCTACTTACGGAAAATAAAGAACTAAAGCAATCACCCGCTCAATGATCGGAATATTTTGCATCCGCTTTTAATAATGTAAGTAATTCCTTATCTGTTAAATGCTGCAAATCTTTTTGAATCGTATTAATTACCAACTCTTTTACGTGCTTATCAAGATGATGCAACAATAGTCCATTCATATGGGGCGGCGTGATAATAATAAGTTTCTCATAGGCGTTAGTTGATCTTCCATGATTCAACTCACGTGCTATTTCACGAGAAAAATCATCGATCGCGACTTCTTTGGGATCTGTGCGCTGGGAAAATGCGCCGCCCGAACTACCATCAGATTGGTAACGCCCTGGTTTATCTGAAGTTAAGTAATCAGATTTTTTAAGTCTATTTTCAGGATGATTAATTTCTTTGAGCAACGTGAGCTGCGCAGGGGTTTTTTGATAATGATAAATGTGACATGTATTACTATTCGTATTGACTACCCATATCATATAATACCCTCCGTTGATTAGCTTATTTTAACACAAATCTGAAGAATACAAATAATCGTGCTTAAAGCTGCGCGCAGTTTTGTGTCAAAAATACGTTTTTCTTATCAAAGATAAGCATTTGAAGAAAATAAAAAGTTAGTGTACTCTCTGAAACAACAGTTTATCTGCATTCAGTAAAAGGAATTTGTCATGGAAAAAAACAAAATTTATAATGTGCCCGCTTCTTTTGTATCCAACGCTTTTATCGACGAAAAAAAATATCAAGCACTCTACAAACACTCCATCGATAACTCCGACGAATTTTGGGCAGAACAAGCGAAAGAATTCATCACTTGGTTTTCCCCTTGGAAGTCAGTGCAAAGTGGCAGTTTTGATAAACTCGATATGCGCTGGTTCCTTGAAGGAAAATTAAATGCTTGTTACAACTGCGTTGATCGTCACTTAGAAAAACGCAAGAATCAAATTGCAATTATTTGGCAGGGTGATAATCCTGATGAGTCACTGACTTTGACGTATGCCGCCTTGCATGAAAAAATTTGCCGCTTTGCTAATGTGTTAAAAAACCTTGGCGTCAAAAAAGGAGATCGGGTCTGTATTTATTTACCAATGATTCCAGAGATTGCAATTGCAATGCTTGCTGTAGCTCGTATTGGCGCTATTCATTCTGTGGTATTCAGTGCATTCTCATCAGATTCACTAAAAGCACGCATTTTAGATGCTGACTGCAAACTACTTATTACTGCTGATCACGGTGTACGTGGTGGAAAAAACAATCCATTAAAAGATCATGCGGATAAAGCACTGGAAAAATGCCCTAATGTAAAACATGTTATTGTAGTAAAACGTACGGGTGCTCCTATTACCTGGAACAAAGAACGTGATGTTTGGTATCACGAAGCACTTCAAAATGCCAACATGGAATGCCCCGCAGAAAAGCTAGATTCGGATGATCCTTTATTTATTCTTTATACTTCAGGATCTACAGGTAGCCCAAAAGGAATATTACACACTACAGGCGGTTATCTTGTTTATGCTGCGATCACTCACAAATATGTTTTTAATTATTCTGAGGGTGATATTTATTGGTGCACTGCAGATATAGGCTGGATTACAGGTCATTCTTATTTGATTTATGGGCCATTACTGAATGGTGCGACAACGCTTATGTTTGAAGGTGTGCCTCAATATCCCAACTTTTCTCGCTTCTGGGAAATTATCGATAAATATAATGTTAATATTTTTTATACTGCGCCTACGGCTATTCGCGCCTTGCATAAAGAAGGTGATCAGTGGGTAAAACAAACCAGTAGAAAAAGCCTCAAGTTATTAGGTACCGTTGGAGAACCTATTAATCCGGATGCATGGGAATGGTATCATCGTGTGGTTGGAGATGATCGCTGCCCTATTGTGGATACGTGGTGGCAAACAGAAACAGGTGGTATTCTCATATCACCTTTACCTTACGCCACACCCTTAAAACCAGGATCTGTTGGCTGGCCATTCTTTGGTATTTCTCCTGAAGTTGTAGATGAACAAGGTCAAGCTGTAGAAGATGGCAAAACTGGAAAATTAATTATAAAAAAACCTTGGCCTGGTTTAATGAAAACTATTTATGGTGATCAAGAGCGATTTAAAGAAACGTATTTTAAAGAAGTGCCTGGTTGTTATTTAACGGGCGATGGAGCCGACCGTGACACCGATGGCTATTTCTGGATCACAGGTCGCAACGATGATATTATTAAAGTTTCAGGACATCGTATAGGATCCGGAGAATTAGAAGCTGTTTTAAATTCTCATCCTGCTGTTGCTGAATCTGCTGCAATTGGTATACCCGATGATATTAGAGGAAATATCATTTACGCTTTTGTTACTACGAAATCGGGCATTCAGCCTACTGAACTTTTAAAAAAAGAACTTATTCAAAAAGTGCGTGACGAAATTGGGCCTCATGCTATCGTTGGAAACATACAATGGGCGAAGGATCTTCCCAAGACTCGCTCTGGAAAAATTATGCGGCGGCTTTTACGTAAAATTGCGTCTGATGAGCTGACGGATCTGGGGGATACATCTACGCTTGCGGATCCTGGTGTTGTGGGTGATTTGATTTCAGAACGTAAGAAGATTAAGTAGCTATGCTCGCAAAATAACACTTCATTACCTGCTGAATAGCAACGTTATTTTATAACATGGTGGCTACTGGTAATTCCGGCATTCTTCGCTTTGATGGCTGTTTTTTATTTGATGGCTAACAAACCTGAGCATTTATGGTAGCACAGCAGTAGACTCCCCTCTCATTCTCCGGTATATTGAATAAAAAATAAGCTCAACCCATTAATTAAGAGAAAATAACTATGCATATGCACCGAAAAATGCCTTTTATTTTATTATTTGAGATTATTGCTATCTCATTGCTAACACCTTATATGCCATTAATACTGCAAAAATTACTCTATACAATCAGCTTAACAATTAAATCAGGGATTATTTTTTTACTGCCACTCATTATTTTTGGTTTATTATTTAAAACGATGGTGGGATTAGCTAAACAGGCCACTTTTGTTATTATTTTTATTTTATTAATGGTTTGCACTTCAAATGCCACCACTACTTTCCTCAGCCATTATGTAGGCATGGGGATATTTCAATTTAATATGGCTATTTTGACGCCGCAATCTGTGTCAGGTTTAACACCGTTATGGGCATTCAGTTTTCCAAAATTGATTGCAAATGACAAAGCGATGCTCGGGGGTATTGCATTAGGGATTATTCTTGGCAATCTTTATCCTGCTATTTCTCAGTCTATTGCTAACAAATTTGATAAAATTATTAATAAATTGTTATCTCTGATAATTTATGTCATTCCGGTATTCATAGCAGGGTTCGTTGTTAAACTGCAGTTTGATGGAGTTATTGCAACGCTTGCAAAAGACTATACGAAAATCTTTACTATTATTGCGCTTTCGCAATTTTCTTATTTGTTTTTAATTTACTTGGCGCTGAATCGTTTCAAGCTTGGCGGTACGTTATTGTCCATCAAAAATATGCTTCCAGCGGTGATGACGGGGTTTAGCACCATGTCTAGCGCTGCTGCTATGCCATTTACTATCGCGGCAGTAAAAAGAAATACACGTAATAAGGATTTAGCGAGCTCTATTATTCCTGTGACGGTTAATATCCATCTGGTGGGTGATTGTATTGCGATTCCTGTGCTTGCTTATGCTGTTATGAAAAGCTTTGGATTGCCCGAGCCTGCTTTAATGACTTATCTGGTTTTTGTTTTGTATTTTGTGTTGGCTAAATTTTCGGTGGCGGCGGTGCCCGGGGGCGGGATTCTTGTAATGTTGCCGATTTTAGAAAATTATCTTGGGTTTAATGCGGAGATGCTTTCTTTGATTACGGCATTGTATATTTTGTTTGATCCGGTGATTACGAGTGCGAATGTATTGGGGAATGGGGCGTTTGCTTTGATGGTAGATAAGTTGCAAGGGTGTAGGTCGAAAGCGGTAGATCCAGCGCTTGGGGCAACGTTATAAGCGCCAGCTCAACTTCCGTCATTGCGAGCGAAGCGAAGCAATCCAGCTCGAAAGCAACGCTTAGTACAGCTAGACCCGCTTTTTGAAGCTTTGCTTTCGAGCTGGATTGCTTCGCTTCGCTCGCAATGACGACTGTAGTTTTAGCAAAATTCGTGAGGATAGCTCAGCTTGCAATGACGGCTTTGACTTAAGCAAAAAACTTCGCCACCGGCGCAAACGATCGACGATGAATACTCACAGGTCCATACGCTTTTAATGCCGCCATATGTTGCTGTGTGCCATAACCTTTATGTTTAGCAAATCCATATTGTGGAAATTGCAAATCAAGCTCTTGCATTTCTTGATCACGCAAAACCTTAGCAACAATAGAAGCTGCGCTGATAGCAGGCTCTGTTTTGTCACCGTTCACAATTGTTTTTACCTGACATTGCAGAAAGGGGCTAGAGTTACCATCTATCAAAGCAAGCTGAGGGATAATTTTCAATGCAGCAACAGCACGCTGCATCGCCAAATAGGTCGCTTGCAAAATATTAACACGATCAATTTCTTCTACATCGGCACGTCCAAATGCCCATGCAAGTGCATGTTCTTGAATTTGTATAAATAATAATTCTCGCGCTTTGGGGCTCAGTAATTTCGAATCATTCAATCCTATGATGGGTTTTTCAGGATTTAAAATCACAGCACCTGCATAAACGGGTCCTGCTAATGGCCCACGACCTGCTTCATCTATTCCTGCAATCCATTGATGCAGTTCTTCTTTTTTATGCATTATTTTTCCTTGTTGTTTTTTATTGCGAACTTGGGGATTATGCGGCGTGGAAAAAGAAAGGTAAAGTGGCAGTAAATGCTTTAATAGAATCGCCTCTCTCCTCACGCGCGTCATTGCGAGCGCGAGCGAAGCAACCTAGTCTTTCCAAAACTGATTAGCAGCATTTAAGCTCAAAAGCAGTACTGAAAGACTAGGTTGCTTCGCTCACGCTCGCAATGACGTTGTTTAGTTGTTTATTAGAGAAAAGTTCCCAGGGATAGCTCGCGCTCGCAATGAGGAGCGTTGAGGACACGATTAAAACACCGCAATCAGATGACAAAGATTCAAATTACTTCTACAATGTCTTCGACTTCACATTGAGCCGCCTATCGCGCTACAACTCATGGAAAATGACAGAAACAAGCACGGATTGCCCCCGCATAGAGATGCCTTAATATTACCTTAAGCTTTTTTGTATACAATATAAACAAACCAATCACATAAAAGGCACATTATGATAGTAAGTCTCTCAACTATAACGACTTTTGCTATATATATTTTAGCAATATTACTCATTAGCTGGAGTGGTTTTAGGGCTACAAACAACCTGTCTGACTATATTTTAGGGGGAAGGCGGTTAAATAGTTTTGTAACAGCCCTTTCCGCAGGCGCATCTGACATGAGTGGATGGCTATTAATGGGGCTGCCGGGACTGGTTTTCTTAACCGGGATCTCAGGGATTTGGATTGCTATTGGACTCATCATTGGTGCGTGGCTAAACTGGCATTTTGTGGCTGCCCGTTTAAGGTTATATACTGAAAAAAGCGGTAATGCACAGACTCTTCCTGATTATCTCTCTAACCGATTTGAAGATAAAAGCCATCTATTACGAATTGTTGCAACTCTTGCGATTTTAATTTTCTTTACGCTATATTGTTCTTCAGGCGTTGTCGCGGGCGCACGATTATTTGAAAGTATGTTTGGTTTATCTTATACAGTCGCTTTATGGGTAGGCGCGCTCATCACTATTTTCTATGTGTTTATCGGTGGCTTCTTAGCGATTAGCTGGATAGACACCATACAAGCGTCGTTAATTATTACCGCACTCATTGTCACACCGCTTGCTATTATTCATGCCAATGGCGGACTTGCACCTAGCATTCATGCAATAGAATTGATTCATCCTAGCAACACGAGCTTCCTTTCTCATCTTAATGCCATCGGTGTTATTTCATTATTAGCATGGGGATTGGGTTATTTTGGGCAGCCTCATATTTTGGTACGGTTCATGGCGGCAAAATCTGTTAAAACGATACCGGCTGCAAGACGTATTAGTATGACTTGGATGATACTTTGCTTAGGGGGCGCGGTTGCTGTCGGATTTTTTGGTTCTGCTTATTTTGCATTGCATGCCAGTCAAGCGATGGTTGTGAATATGAATCCAGAAAGTGTTTTTATTGAAGTGGTGAAGCAATTATTTAATCCTTGGATTGCAGGGTTTTTAATGGCGGCGATTCTTGCTGTTATTATGAGTGCGCTGTCATGCCAATTGCTAGTGTGTTCTAGTGCGTTAACAGAAGATCTTTATAAAACGTTTCTACGTAAGAAGGCTTCACAGCTTGAATTAGTGTGGTGTGGTCGGTTTGCTGTGTTATTTGTTGCGGGTATTGCGATCGCTATTGCATCTAATCCTGAGAATCAGATTTTGAAAATGGTGAGTTATGCGTGGGCGGGATTTGGGGCTGCCTTTGGGCCGGTCGTGCTCTTATCTTTGATTTGGCCTCGGATGACACGTGGGGGCGCATTGGCAGGTATTATTACTGGAACCGTTACGGTGCTAGTCTGGAAACACTTTGCCTGGTTTCAGCTTTATGAAATTTTGCCTGGGTTTATTATTGCGTCTTTGTCGATTGTTGTGGTTAGTAAGCTTAGTCAAATGCCTGCTTTATCTATAAAAAAATCGTTTGAATTAGTTAATCATGAGATTGAAGCGGTTTCTTAATGAGTAGTTGTAGTAATCCATAATGGCTCTATTTCATATTGTAATAATTGTCATAACTGTAAGACGCGCTACGGGGTGAACTATTATTTCTCTTATTTTCGGAGTTATGTGTACAACATGGTCCAAAAAAAGAAAAGGTAGAATGAGCTATGTTTCGGACCGTTTTATTTTGAATAAGGGCTGCGATTGCTAAGCAAACAAATCCAGCTGTAAAACAGGTTACGCCTAAACTTAAACATATATAACCAGCAAATTTCAATCCTTTCACAACAAGTTTTTCATATCCCACTTTCTCTTGAACTTCACTTCTGCTACTTTCAAGTATTAAAACTGCAATCTCTTTTAAAAAATCATATCCTGTCTTAATAGCATAACCATATGCTGCAATCATAATAGATGCTGGCCATGTTGCTGCATTCAATGCATGAAAACCCCCAATAATGAGTGGCAATCCAAATAAAAAATCTAGCATATTAGTGCTTTTGGCTCTAGATGAACGTGGATTAGTGAAACGTAAAATAGTTCTTAAAGAATTTAAAAAACCATCAACAATACTAAGGATAGGTACGCCGCTTGCTAAAAATTGGGTTGCCCACAACGCTGGTGTTAGTAATACGCTAGAAGATGCAGTTATAATCACACTACCTACAGGTATAGCCATAAATTTTATCAACAGAGTATAAGATATATTGCTAGCAGCACCTGCTATAGGTGTCAATGTTACATTACCTTGCTTTACAATTTGAGATATTATTTTAAAGTTTCCTTCACATGTCTCCCGCAGATTATCCAGCATAACTCTTAACCCTCTATATTAAGTTGAAGTATAATAACTCTAGTCACCATCATCATTTTGGCTGAGGTTGAAGCAATTTTTGTATAGCTATCACAGCTTGTTTATTTGCATCACAACGCAACGTGTGGTGAATTTCTAAAAATTTCTTTTCTAGTATGGCAATTTTTTTAGGGTGATCTATAAAATCAAGTAAAGCTGCCACCAGTTGAGCTGGGCGGGCTTCTTTTTGAATAAATTCTGGGACTAATAATTCTTTGGCTAATAAATTCGGTAATCCGATATAGGGGATTTTTACTAAGTGGCGTGCGATTTGGTAGGTTAGTTCGGCCATGCGATAGGCAATGACCATTGGTTTTTTAAATAACATGGTTTCTAATGTGGCGGTGCCGGATGTGACTAGGACGACATCTGCGGCGGCCATGACTTCGTGTGATTTACCGACGAAAAATTCAATGGGTAAATGTGGCGCTAGTTTTTTACAGAGTGCTTGTACTTCTTGATCACGCTCTGCATTAACAGCGGATGTAATAAATTTTAATTCTGGTCTGATGCATGAGATAATGGCTGCGGTTTCAACGAATAATTCTGCGAGATATTTTATTTCATTGCGGCGGCTGCCTGGTAATAATGCTATGTAGGTTGTATCGCGTTCAAGATTGAGTGAGTGGCGGGCTGCGGATGTATCGGGATGCAAGGGGATTAAATCTGCTAAGGGGTGACCTACGTATTGAACTGGGACATTATGTTCGCGATAAAAATCGGCTTCGAATGGAAAGAGGGTTAAGACTAAATCTACGGATTTGGCAATTTTATGGATGCGTTTTTTACGCCACGCCCAAACTGAAGGGCTGACGTAGTGGACGACAGGGATGCCGGCTTGGCGTAGTTTTAGTTCTAAGCCTAGATTAAAATCGGGGGAATCGATGCCGATGAATACATCGGGGCGGTGTTGGGTGAAATAATTGAATAGGGCGTTGCGGATTTTAAATAGCTCTGGGAGTCGGCGTAAAGGTTCGACTAGGCCCATGACGGCTAGGCGTTCTATGTCGTAGAGGCTGGTGAAACCGGTTTGGATCATCATGGTGCCGCCGATGCCGGATGCGGTTAGGTGGGGGTGGGACTTTTGGAGCTCGGTGAGGAGGCCTGCGCCTAGTAGATCACCGGATGTTTCGCCTGAGACAATTCCTAGATTCATTTTTTCCCCCATGTAACCTGAAATCGATATTGCTTAGGACACCTCTCCCC
>DHJK01000094.1:34335-40769 GCA_002404295.1 Legionellales bacterium UBA4722 | reverse complement strand
CCCCCCCCCCCCCGCCGCCTTCGGCGTCGACCTCTCCCACAAGGGGAGAGGTGTCCTAAGCGTTGCTCTACCTTACAATTCCACGTTCGGATGACTGAATAAAATCAATCAAGCATTGAATTTCAGCACACTCAGATACCATGTTTTGCAATTGCGCTGTCGCCTCTTTCACCGTATACCCTTTACGATAAATAACTTTATAAGCCCGACGCAACCACAGCATCGTTTCCATGCTATAACCACGCCGCTTCATCCCAACCGTATTCAAACCAAATGGTTTCGCATAATACCCAGAGACTTTGACAAACGGCAGCATGTCTTTATCCACCATAGAACCCATCGAAGCAAAACTATGCGCCCCGACTCTGCACCCCTGAAACACACCCGCAAACCCACTTAAAATAACATAATCTTCAACAAGCACATGGCCGGCTAACGATGCATTGTTAGCAAAAATCGCATGATTCCCCACGATACAATCATGGGCAATATGCACATACGCCATAAACAAATTATCATTACCAACGCGTGTTTCACCATTCTCACCCGTACCTCGATTAAAAGTACAAGATTCACGAATGACATTACGGTCGCCGATAATTAAAAAAGTTCTTTCACCGCGATATTTTTTATCTTGCGGTACTTCACCTAATGAAGAAAATTGGAAAATTTGATTCTCTTTTCCGATTTTAGTAAAGCCTTGAATGACTACATGCGGGCCAATCCAAGTTCCTTCTCCGATTTCCACGAATGGACCAATAATAGAATAAGCGCCCACATGCACATTAGGTGCTATGACAGCGGTTGGATCAATAATTGCAGTTGGATGAATCACAGTATTAACCTCGCCTGGCACTTAAGAATTCAGCAGAACACACTAGCTCGCCATCAACGTAAGCCGACCCTTCCAGTTTCCAAATTTCACGCTTCGCTTTTAGCAACTTCACTTCTAAGCGCAATTGATCACCTGGTTCTACGACTTTACGAAAACGTGCATTATCGATTCCCGCAAAATAATACAAGACACCTTCACTAGGAAGTGTGTTTGTTGATTTGTACGCTAAAATACCTGCAGCTTGCGCTAATGCTTCTAGTATCAACACACCTGGCATGACAGGACGGTTAGGAAAATGCCCCGTAAAAAAAGGTTCATTGATCGTCACATTTTTGAGGGCTACTATGGATTCACCTTCCTTCATTTCAAGAACGCAATCCACCAAAAGAAATGGCTGGCGATGAGGAAGGTATTTCATGACTTCATGGATATCCATTATACATTTCATATTTATTTTCTCTCTGCTAATTCAGTTTCTAAAAATTTAACTCGTTCTATCAGTTGATCTAAACGATGTATTCGAGCGCTATTTTTTCGCCATTCTAAGTTAGGTAACAATCCGCCGACGCCTGAAGAATAAATACCAGGCTCTTTTATTGATTTAGTGACCGCCGTCATACCTGTCACCACCACATTGTCAGCAATCGTTAAATGACCCGCAAAACCTGAGCCACCCCCAATCAAACAATTTTTTCCAATAACTGTGCTTCCAGAAACACCTACACAGCCAGCCAGCGCAGTATACTCACCAATCTGAACGTTATGGCCAATTTGAATAAGATTATCGATCTTAACGCCTTTCTCGATGATCGTATCCAGAATGGCACCCCGATCTATCGTACAATTTGCGCCAATTTCAACATCATCCCCAATAATGACTTTTCCTAACTGCGGCACTTTATGCCAAACACCTTTATGCTTAGCAATACCAAAACCATCGCTCCCTATCACCGTTCCACTAGATATAAGGACACGCTGACCTATTTGAATTTTGTGATAGAGCGTTACGTTAGCATGTAAATGAGAAGCTTCGCCAATAGTACAAAAATCCCCAATAACACAACCAGAATCAATCACTACATCTTTAGCAAGAGTCACATTATCGCCAATCACACAATGGGCGCCAATAGAAACCGATGCGTCTATATCGCAATGCTCACCAATAACAGCAGTAGAATGAATTCCTTTTTTGGGCCGAGGTCTATCATCAAAAAATGTCGCGATTTGAGTATAGGTATAATAAGGATCACGACTGATTAATGCGTTCACTGGACATGTTGTAGCTTCATCTGCCAATAAAATGACGGCAGAGGCCTCAGTTGTTGGTAAATATTTTTTATATAGAGGATTATTTAAAAATGTAATTCGTCCGGAAACAGCCTGTTGGATTGTACAAACACCCTCAATCAAACAATCGGGATCGCCTTGAATAACAACATCAAGCCCGTGGGTCAGCTCAGCCAACGTATATTGCAATTTACCTCTATTAATCACTTGTTTCATGCAGTACCTATATAAACAAAAAGAGCTCTTTATAAAAAGAGCTCCTTAATCTTTATGATGCAGAAAATAAGCTTAACTAGTTGCTGGCTGCTGTCATCCTGAACCCATACAAGAGCTCAGGATGAACAGGACACCAGCGACTAATTATTTGCTATCAAAGTCTTTAGACACTTCTTTGGTAATATCAGCGCCTTCGCCAGCATAAATAACTGCTTGTGCATCCAATACCATGACATAACCAGCTTTCTTCGCGAGGGAAGAAATAATTTCATTTAATTGTGCCAATACATTTTTCATGATCTTGTTTTGTTCTTTGCTCAAGTCTGATTGAAATGCAGCAGCGTCTTTTGATAAAGCAGCTTGATCATCGCTAATTTTATTTTGCAATGCTGTTTTATCTTTTTCACTCATTGTTGCTGAATCTTTCTTAAACTTGTCTAATTCATCTTGCAACGTTTTTTGTGCGGCTACTAATTTATCTTGACGTGATTTGAATTTATTTTGTAATTGCTTGTTCAGATCAGCAATCTTTGGGGATTGTTGAAATAATTGTTGTACATTCACAACAGCAATATTCGGTTGTTTAACTGCATCTGCAGCATATGCGGATGTACCACCCATTACTAATATCGCACTTACTACGGCCAACATTTTTTTCATAACTTTCTCCAATAATATTAATAAACTATCTACCAAAAATCCTGTTACACCCGAAGTCGCAAAGCTCATAGTATGTCAGAGCCTATCTTTAAATTCCAGAGTCTATTCGCATTTCTACCCTATTTTAAGCAAAATAATAAGCGGTTAGCCAAAATTAGCGCCTAGCGAAAAGTCGAACAGCTGCTCATTATCACCCATCGCGCTAGGTTGACCTGGCTTAGCTCGAATAGGATTAAGAGCCTTTGCTACGCTCACATCAATGGGCCCCATTGGCGACAACCAAGTTGCCTCAATACCACAAGAAGTCCTAATATGACCTGACGCAGAACCGCCCAAACTACGATTATCGAAAGTATTATAAACGTTACCACCATCAATAAATACGTCTGTACGTAAATTATCCGATACAAAATTGGGGAAAATAAGGCCAAAACTAGCATTCACCAACATATTACCACCTGTTGGATCGGTATTTGAATCCTTTGGCCCTAACGAGTTACCTGCATAACCAGGAATAGTGCCGATACCACCTAGATAAAAATTCTTGAAGAATGGGTAGTTTTTAGCCCCACCGTTAAAGCTACTGCCATAGCCCAATGAACCCTTAGTGAGAGTAATAAATTTATCACTCAGCGGGAAATAGACTTTTGCATCATAACCAATATTATAATATTTTAATGCATTGTTAGTGATAGGTGCATAAAGGGTAGCTGAGAGCGAATGCAGCATACCAGAAGTCGGGAAAATACCTTTATCACGACTGTCACGAGAAACCCCAGTAATGATATCAAGCTGTTGGAAATGTCGACCGTTACGGGTCACGAAATCATTGACCTGACCTGAAATTTGATTACCTTTACTCTGATTTAAAGTAACTAAGGTTCCTTCGTAACCATATCCAACCTGCGCACGATTGAACACACCTTCTTCCTGTCCAAACGGGATGCCATACACATCGCTCGCTTGATATTGATTGGATGAATAGCTCGATGACAGGTTTGCGTTTCTAGGATTAAATGTGGATACATTAAATCCTAAAGAACGACTAATACCGTCTTTCGTGTAATACGGATTAGTATAATCTATCCCATAAAACGAAGCAAAACGACTCTTGGAAAAATTCAAGCCCATGGTATTTCCGGTGCCGAGGAAATTCTTTTGTGTCAAGCCAGCACTTAAAATAATATGGTCAAGTCGTGAGTAACCAATACTCACATTTGCTTGCGCCGCATTATCTTCTTTAACTTTATAATTGATATCGACTTGATCGTCTGTGCCTGGTACTGGAACCACAGCCATGTCTACTTCTTTTAAAAAGACTTGTCTTTTTAAACGCATTTTTGATTGCTGTAATAAATTTGTGGAGACGGGCGCTGCTTCCATCTGCTCTACTTCACGCCGTAACGTGCCATCGTTTGTTTTATTATTATCTGTAAAATAAATATGACGCACATAAGTACGTTTGCCGGGTTTAACATCTAATGTGACGAATACTTCTTTTTTCGCATCATTTATATTAGGCATAAGCGTTACTTCAGTAAAGATATAACCTTTGTTTCCTAATGTATCCGTAATAGATTTTTCTGTATCCATGAATTCTTGTCGTGAAAAAGTATCGCCGGGTTTGGTCGTCACAAATTTCATGATGTCAGCGCGTGGTAAAATTAAATCGCCTGTTACTGCAACCCCGCTTACTTTATAAGGCACACCTTCATCAACCACGACCGTTAACAAAATAGATTTACGATCGGGCGTGATCATCACTGTTGATGACTTTATCTCAAACCGAATATAGCCGCGATCAAGATAAAAATTACGTAACCCAGTTAAGCTTTCTTCCAGTTTTTCTTCTGAATAGCGGTCTGACTGCGTAAAGAATGTAAGAAGACCGGGTGTTGTTATCGTAAGCTGTTTATTCAATGTACTTTCGCTAAATGCCTTATTACCAATAAAATTAATATGACGTATTTTAGCAACCAGCCCTTCTGAAATCACAATGGTAATACTCACACGATTTCGATCCATGCGATTAACTGTGACATCCACGCGGGCATTATAACGACCGAGTTGGTAATATTGATTCAAGAGGCTTTGTTTGATTTTATCTAAGACTTCAGGATTATAAACTCTGCCTTCAGCAATATCGACACCGTTCATAACTTCAATGAGTTTGTCTTTAGGAATAACGGAGTTACCCATGATTTTTAAAAGACCGATCGTTGGTCTTTCAACGACATTAATGACCAATGTATTACCTGAACGCGCCAAGGTAATATGATCAAAGAAACCAGTTTCATAGAGCGTCTTAACGATTTCAGCGGTTTTACCCGGACGCAAAACCTGGCCTTGATGAATAGGCAAATAGCTGTAAACCGTATCAGCAGAGGTACGCTGCAAGCCATTAATTTGAATTTTCTTTACGACAAAGGATTCTGATGCGTATGCCTGCGTCAAAAAATTAAGTACTAAAACAACTAATATAACTATTTTTTTCATATTTTTATTACAACCAAAAAGTTGAGCCACAAAATTGGCGATCATTATCCAGCGTTTTTATCCTTAAATCCAGTGGGAAATAGCGAGGCCTAGTGCAAAAACTGGTGCCGCAGCTGTTAAACTATCTATCCTATCTAAAATTCCGCCATGACCAGGAAGCAAATGTCCCGAATCTTTCAATCCAGCTTGTCTTTTCATCATGCTTTCAAATAAATCACCCATGATAGAAAATAATACGGTCAACATTGCCCACATCAAGGCTACAGGCCAAGCTGCATAGGGTATTTTAAAAATCACGAGCCCGCATAATGCAATCAGAACTGTGGTTATTAAAGCACCTAAAAAACCTTCCCAAGTCTTGCCAGGGCTGACTTGTGGTATGAGCTTATGCTTCCCCCATTTTCTACCCGCGAAATAGGCACCGGAATCAGCGCCCCAAATTAACACAAATAGAAATAGCAATATACTAATACCGTTAGGATAATTGCGAATATAATTCACGGCTAGCCAGCAGGGGACTAGTGTTAGTAAACCCATGAGGGCGCGTATCGTTGTTCTGTTGCCCCAGAGGGATGCGTTTTTGGGGTAACAGATGACTAGAGAGGATGCGATTAGCCACCATGCGAGGGTGATATATAAAATCGGCGTGATGGGGAATAGGTAGGCTATAAATAAAATAGGAATAGTGAATAGTGGGTATGCTAGATAGCGGGGGAATTGGTTGATGCCCATGAAGAACGACCATTCATAGGCGCCCCATAGCATAATTGCGGCTGTTAGAAGGTAGAATGCCTGAGGGGGGAGAAATAGTACGAGGAGAATAAAAATAGGGATGAGAATGAGTGCCGTTAGTATTCTTTGTTTTAGCATTGGAGCTTATTTCCTTACTTAGTTTTTGCTTAGGACACCTCTCCCCTTTTTTGGGGGGGGGGGGGGGGGG
>DHJK01000094.1:26024-34270 GCA_002404295.1 Legionellales bacterium UBA4722 | reverse complement strand
AAGGGGAGAGGTGTCCTAAGCTATATTCGTTGTGTTACTTGCTCACTCGTACAGCCAAACCGCCTTTCCCGCGTAGTAAAAAACGCAAACGCCCTATCCAACTCATCCCCATTAAAATCCGGCCACAATACATCCGAAAAATACAATTCCGTATATGCCAATTGCCACAAAATAAAATTACTAATCCGCAACTCACCACTCGTACGAATAAACAAATCAGGATCCGGGAGATCAGCAAACGATAAATGCTGTTGAATCAATTCATCTGTCACAGCCAAACTAGAAATCGCCCCACTTTCAATTTTAGCTGCAATACGCTGAACCGCCTGTGTAATATCCCACTGCCCACCGTAATTGGTCGCAAGCAATAACTTAAGCCCCGTATTATTTGCTGTCAGATTTTCAACTTCATCAATCTGCTGACGAAGCTTTTCATCAAAGCGTGTACGATCACCAATCACACGTAATTGTATATTTTGTTCGTGCAGTTTTTTGGCCTCGTTTTTTAACGCATTAATAAATAACTGCATTAAATAACTGACTTCCTCCTGAGGACGCCGCCAATTCTCACTACTAAAAGCAAACAAGGTAAGTACTTCGATTTTTTTTTCCACGCATCGCTTAACCGTTTGCTGCACGGCTTCAACACCTGCTTTATGCCCCGCCAAACGTGGAAGAAATTTTTTCTTCGCCCAACGACCATTACCATCCATGATAATAGCAATATGACGGGGGAGCAGCTGAAAGGCCGGTTGCGTAGAGTTCGAGCTCATTTAGATCGCCATTAAATCTTTTTCTTTCACTGCAAGTAAATGATCAACTTCTGCAATATGCTTATCAGTTAATTTCTGCACTGCTTCCGCCAAACGATGCTCTTCATCTTCTGCAATTTCTTTGCTTTTGAGTAATTCTTTTAATGCCGCATTACCATCACGACGTAAATTTCGAATACTGACACGTGCGACTTCTGCTTCACTACGAACTATTTTCGTTAAATCCTTACGTCGCTCTTCGGTCAGTGCAGGTAATGGAATGCGAATAAGCTCGCCAGATGTCGTTGGGTTTAAACCAAGACCTGCGGCCATGATTGCTTTTTCAATTAAAGGTGTTAGACGCTTTTCCCATGGAGTAATAACTAAGGTACGCGCATCCCCTACAGAAATATTAGAGACTTGGCTTAACGGTGTTTCAGTACCATAGTAATCGACTCGAACATGATCCAACAGACTAGGATGTGCACGACCCGTGCGTACTTTTGACATTTCTAATTTAAAGGCTTCAATACCTTTTAACATACGTGTTTCTATATCACTGATAACTTGATGCATATTTTTTTACTCCATTTTACTGAACCAACGTGCCTACTGATTCACCTAACACCGTATGCAATAATGCATCCGGTTTATTCATATTTAATACTCGCAGCGCAAGGTTATGCTCTTGGCATAAGAGAATAGCATTTAAATCCATTACGCCCAAACGACGCTCTATCACTTGATCATAAGTCAGTGTTGGATAAAAGTCTGCTTTCGGATTTTTGACAGGATCTGCTGAAAATACACCATCGACCTTAGTTGCTTTAATCAATAGGTCTGCTTTGATTTCTATTCCACGTAATGCTGCTGCAGAATCAGTGGTTACCAACGGATTGCCTGTGCCGCCTGCAAAAATGACAACCTGACCTTGATCCAATGCCTCTAAGGCATGACGGCGATTGTAACAATCCACAACACCATGCACAGCAAGCGCCGACATCACCTGCACCGCGACAGATTTTCTATCGAGTGCATCACGTAATGCTAGCGCATTCATAATGGTTGCTAACATACCCATTTGATCGCCAGTGACACGATCTAATTCGGAGTCATTAAAATTTGCGCCACGCATAAAATTACCCGCGCCAACCACTAGGGCAACTTGCACCCCCAATTGTGTAACACGAGCAATTTCAGCACCCACTTGAGCTAGCTTTTCAGGCTGAATACCAAAACCCTCTTCACCCTGAAGCGCTTCACCACTGAGTTTCAGCAAAATTCGCTTATAAGCGGGTTGCTGAGATGTTTTACTTGGCATATTTAACTACCTTGTACTTGCGACATCACTGCTTCAACAAAGTCCTCTTTTTCTTTCTCTATACCTTCACCCACTTCAAAACGGGTAAATGCAATTACTTTAACACGGTTTTTATTCAATAAATCAGCTACAGACATATTAGGATCTTTAACAAAAGGCTGCCCCATTAAGCTAACTTCATCCAAGAATTTCTTCAAACGGCCATGCGCCATTTTTTCGATAATATCTTGTGGCTTACCACTACCCTGAGCTTGCGCAAGATAGATATCTTTTTCTCTAGCTACAATATCCGCTGGCACATTTTCTGGCGAAACCACTAATGGCTTAGAGGCCGCAACATGCATCGCTATATCTTTAGCTACTTCAGGATTTTGGTTATCTAATTCAACCAATACACCAATACGATTACTATGTAAATAAGTGCCAATCGCATTTGCTGTATCAATAAATACAATGCGACGTATATTAACGTTTTCACCGACTTTAGAAACGAGTGCCTGACGCGCTTCTTCAACGCTCATACCATAATCTGCTAATTGCAGATTATTTAAATCATCAATGTTTTGTACTTTTGCAGCTAATGCAGCGATTGCCACCGCATTGACAAAACCTAAGAAGTTATCATCACGACCTACAAAGTCTGTTTCGCTATTCACTTCTATCATGATAGCTTGCTTGCTATCATCGGATGTTTGAATTTTCACTACGCCTTCTGCTGCGACTTTTGATGATCTTTTTTCGGCTTTTGCTTTACCTTTTACACGCAGCATTTCAATCGCCTGCTGAACATCACCACCCACTTCTTCCAATACTTTTTTACAATCCATCATACCGGCGCCGGTACGTTCACGTAATTCTTTCACTTGTGCTGCGCTGACTGACATATTGACTCCTGATTTTTCGCTATTTTCTGATAGGTACTGTCACCCTGTTTGCAAGGTGACAGTTAAGTAATGAATTACTTACCTTCCTCTTCTCCGCCAACCACTGGATTTTCTTCTTCAATTTCAAGTAATTCATTTTCAGTGATATCGGGGTTGGAAGCGCGCGCTTCTAAAATAGCGTCTGCTGCGCATTGCGTATACAAAGCAATAGAACGGGTGGAATCGTCGTTTCCTGGGATCACATAAGAAATTCCCTTAGGGCTGTTATTGGTATCTACGATACCGATTACAGGAATGCCTAACTTATTAGCTTCAGCCACTGCAATATTTTCATGGCCAACGTCAATAACAAACAACGCATCTGGCAAGCCGCCCATGTTTTTAATACCGCCTAAACTACGGTTGAGCTTTTCTCTGTCGCGAGTCAAGTTAAGAATTTCTTTTTTAGTTAAACGACCGAATGCATTTTTTTCAATCATGCCATCGAGTTCTTTTAAACGTTTAATGGACTGACGAATGGTTTTATAGTTCGTTAACATACCACCTAACCAACGATGGTCTACATAAGGCATACGGCAACGTTGCGCTTCATCACGAATAATAGCTTGAGCGGCAGGCTTGGTACCTACGAACAATATTTTACCTTTTTTGGATGCCATTTTGCCCAGCACATTCATAGCATCTTTCAACATAGGTAACGTTGTTTCAAGGTTGATAATATGGATCTTACTGCGGGCGCCGTAAATATAAGGGCCCATCTTGGGGTTCCAATGACAGGTCTGGTGACCGAAATGGACGCCAGCTTTTAACATATCACGCATACTAATATTAGACATTTCTATTCTCCAAATTTGGGTTAGGCCTCCACGTACCTCAACTGCCAACCCCTTATACAGACAGGGCACCCAGCAGTGGATCATGATACGTGTGTGGGGTTAGTAAAATTACATTGCTAATGAAAGCTCGCCTTTATACCACAGATCATTGTTTTCAACAATATCGAAGTGACAACGAATGAGTTAAACCAGATTTAACATAACTATATCGTTAATAATCAAAAAGTTATACCTAAGTTTTGCGCTTGTGGCGAAAAACAGAAAATGCGCTATATTGAATATAAATAGCACTAATATGTTAAACTACTTTTTATACTAGTTAAAAGTTACCGCATAAACGACGGGAGATTTATATAAATGAAAGCCAGCCTATTATACAAACGACTATGCGTCAGCTTTATACTCTTGTTAAGCCTGTTTTTTATTCTACCTGCCAACGCTATCCCCAAAGAAATTATCCTCATTCGACATGCAGATAAGCTTATTCAACCTAACCCAGGCCCTTTTCTTTCCCCTTTAGGCCGTCAACGCGCTGATAAATTTTCTGATTATTATCTCAGCCATATTAACACCTCAGGCGTGATCGACAATTATACTTTTAATGAGCCTGATTACATCATTACAACAGCCCATACCGCCCAATCCAACCGAGAATTAGAAACTGTCATGCCGCTTGTGACTGAGTTCGCAGTTCGTCATCCTAAAACCGGCCAACCTGTGCTGCTGAGTGATGTATACAGACATGGCGAAGGCTTAGCTGGACTCTATCAGGATTTATTAAAGAGCTCTAAGTTTAACGGAAAAACAATTTTGATTTGTTGGCATCACGGTGAAATTCCAGAATTGCTAGACGGCCTCGGCACATCGCCCCATCAAACTAAACTAGCCGATGAGGATTATGATACTGTCTATCATATTTTGTTTAATCCTATAACAGGAAATACTACTTTGATAGTGCTCCCGAATCAGTATCCGGTAGAGTAGAAAGCTGTCATTTCCAAGCTCAAGCGTAAGCGAAGCAACCTAGTCTTTAAAGAACATCTAGTTTCTCCCTCAAACAAGCGCTATCATTCCTAACACTTTATATTAATCAGGAGAACCACCATGACCCACACCCTACCTCCATTACCTTACGCCCTCGACGCCCTACAACCCATCATCTCCAAAGAAACACTAGAATATCACTACGGCAAACACCACCAAGCCTACGTCAACAACCTTAACAACTTAATCAAAGGCACCGAATTCGAAAATGCATCCTTAGAAGACACCATTTTAAAATCTTCCGGTGGTATTTTTAATAACGCAGCCCAAGTCTGGAACCACACATTTTATTGGAATTGCTTAACACCAAATAGCTCACGCGAACCTAACGGCAAACTCGCTGAAGCAATCATCAAAGCCTTCGGCTCCTTCGATGAATTCAAAAAACGTTTTAGTCAAACAAGCGTTGCCACATTCGGATCTGGCTGGGGCTGGTTAGTCAAAAATGCACAAGGTGATTTAGAAATTGTAAGCACCAGCAATGCGGGCACACCGATGACGCAAAAACAAAAAGCGTTGTTAACGTGCGACGTGTGGGAACATGCTTACTACATTGATTACCGAAATGCTCGTCCTACGTATGTTGAAAAATTCTGGGATCTTGTGAACTGGGATTTTGTTGCTCAAAATTTTACGTAAGCAACAGTTCTGAGAGTTGTTGCACTGCCAAAGATATCAAAAAAATGTGCGGATTTTTAAAAGAAATGAGCACAGAAATTACGCGGGACAAGGATAGAACATAGAAAAAATCTAGTTGATCTTTCTGGGCGGCTTAAATATTTTGTTAACGCCCAGAATGCAGATTTTAAGGGATTACCAAACGTAAGATATATTCGCAAACAATAAAATTATTGTTTCGCTACGTAACATCATGCCTACCACATCACTACTCGCCCAAGCTAAAACTTGCTAGATTATCGTTTTTTGGTGCATCTTTTGTTCATTTATGCTGCCATAGCGCTTACAGCAGCCAAGAAAGAGGGATAACCTTTATGTTTCAACCAGTTAAACGATTTGCAAAGCGCATATATGACAATCCTCTATTTATAGACAGGATATATAAAGCAAGTACAGCAAGAACAAATAGCGCTGTTACCGAGCTGTGCGATATTCAAAACAATAAGAATAATAGCGGTCTTCGCCGAGCCTTATCGCATACGCTTGCTTTGATGCCAGAAGAAGAAAAAACTGATCTGAAGAGACTGCAAGACAACATCATGAAGTTTTTTTTACCAGTGAGCTCTTCTACAATGCCCAGCGCCAGCGCGCCCCAAGAAGGAAACACCTTGAGGCCTGCTGTCAATACAGAAATATAAACCGAGCGCCCTGGTATTAGTTAGAGGATTACTTATCACTCGAAACAGACTTCTGAATTTCTTGTCCACTATGTTCCATATCTTCTCCAAACCCTTGAACGGTATTACTACATCCTGTATTCAACACCGCACAAACCACTGCAATCAACATCACTTTTAAATATGCTTTCATTATCTCTCTCCTAATTTTAACGATTTCTCTAACAGTTCAACCTGTGCTTTTAGCTGATCAATTTGATCCATCAAATCCATCGCCAACGCAGCACCCGCTAAATTAATTTCTAAATCATGTTGTAAACGTAACACCCGCTGAATACGTTGCAAATGCCGAGTATCAAAACGCCATACTTCTATCGAAACACCTTTAGGTTCAAGCGTTCCATATTCAACTAACTCACAAATAAAACTCGTTGTAATCTGACAAGTTTCACATAACTCATCAAGACTCAATTCAGGATCAGCCTCTAATTCTACAATAGTCAGATCTTTTTTAGCCATCCAGGCTCTCTCCTAAAATAAATGTTTTCGCGGATCGCAGACCATTTCTTTGGCCATGTTTTCATACAAAGCACGCTCAGCTTCTGTTTTTGCAGGAGGAACGTAAACTTGCAATACGATATATTGATCACCTGGTGTAATTTTCTTAGGTAATCCACGCCCTTTCAAACGCATTTTTTGCCCTGCCTCAGCGCCAGCAGGAATTTTTATTTCTACCGGGCCCGCTAAGGTCGGCGCAGTTACTTTCGCACCTAACGCGGCTTCCCACGGTGTAATGGGTAGCGTTAAATAAACATCATGACCTTGCAACGTAAAAATCCGATGAGGTTGAATATCCATTTCCAAATATAAATCGCCAGGCGCGCCGCCGCCTGCACCCGGTGTACCTTGTTTTGCTAAACGCAATTGCTGACCTGCAGCGATACCCGCAGGAATAGTAATCTTAAGTGAGCGAGTGGCGTGATGCATGCGACCGTGTGCATCCATTTCAGGTACTTGTAACTGTACCGTTTTGCTACCGCCTCTAAAGGCATCTTCTAAACTGATGCTGATTTTGGCGCGCTCATCGCGTCCTTGCTGTCTAGAGGGTCCACGTTGTTGTCGTTGATGGCCACCTTGACGGGCTTGCCCAAAAATACTTTCAAAAAAGTCACTGAACCCGCCTAGACCTTCACCATCCTGTGCAAAACCGCCGCCGCCATTGAACCCTGAAAAACCTTGCCAATCCGGTGGCGGTCTAAAATCTTGACCGCTTTTCCACTGACTGCCCAATTGATCATAAGATTCACGTTTTTTAGTATCTTTTAAAACCTCATACGCTTCTTGCACTTCTTTAAAACGCTCTTCAGCATTTTTTTCTTTACTCACATCAGGATGATATTTACGCGCTAATTTACGGTAAGCGCGTTTAATTTCGTCAGCAGTTGCAGTACGAGACAAGCCGAGGGTGGTGTAATAATCTTTAAATTCCATGGTAACCTGTTTTTATATCATTTAATAACTTTGACTGTGCGCCATATCTCGGAAATTATTTTTCTTCCGGTAGCCGCACCACTAACACATCACAGTTCGCACCATGTAAAATTGCATTGGCTGTTGAACCTAGTAACAAAGACAATCCATGACGTCCATGGCTGCCACAAATGATTAAATCAGCGCCAATCTCTTGAGCAACCGCATGAATTTTTGACTTGGTAGGACCTACTTCGATCCATTGGTGTTTTTTATCCACTTCTAACGATTCACCTACTTTAGCAAGCGCTGCTCTTGATTCTTCAATGAGCTGGCCTTCAATATCTTCGATACCTAAATAAGCATAACTATAGCCTGGCATGGGTTCAACCACATGAATCAAGCTGAGCTTTGCGCCTGTGTAATCACGCAACTTACGCACTTTCTTGAGGATGTAGCCTGTGTCATCTGTTAAATCCGTTGCTAATAAAATATGTTTATACATAAAATTATCCTTGATTTAATATCAGTTTACTTACCGCAAAACACTCGGCCCCTATTCAAACCATTTTACACTTAGATAGCGCTGAAGTTAATTTATTATTTCCAACACACAACTCACTTGCTTAGGACACCTCTCCCCT
>DHJK01000094.1:14681-25846 GCA_002404295.1 Legionellales bacterium UBA4722 | reverse complement strand
GGGGAGAGGTGTCCTAAGCAGCGTTTATTTGTAAGACTCAACATAGCTTACGCTTTAGCTTTCGCCGTTGACTTCGAAAACGCTAACTGCGAATCACTGAGCGTTACCTTAATCACATCCCCCGGATTAAATTTCCCAGACAAAATCGCTTGCGCCAACGGATTTTCTACATATTGTTGAATAGCACGCTTCAAAGGTCTTGCGCCATACACAGGATCATACCCTGCGGCCGCTAAATAATCTAATGCCTCTGGCGTAATCATCAAACCAAAGTCCCGCTCAGCCAAGCGCGTTCTCACTCGATTCATTTGAATATCTGCAATGCGGCGAATCTGTTCCTGATCTAGCGGATGGAACACCACCGTTTCATCAATACGATTCATAAATTCCGGACGAAAATGCTGCCCAACAACACGCATGACAGCCTCTTTCATTTGCTGATAATCACCATGTTCACTTGAAATTTCCTGAATCAATTCTGATCCTAAATTGGATGTCATGACAATGACCGTATTTCGAAAATCAACAGTACGGCCGTGACTATCCGTTAAGCGTCCATCATCTAACACTTGAAGCAAAATATTAAATACATCATGGTGCGCTTTTTCTATTTCATCCATTAAAATAACGGAATAGGGTTTACGACGTACTAATTCAGTGAGATAACCACCCTCTTCATAACCTACATAACCTGGAGGCGCACCCACTAGGCGCGCAACAGAATGTTTTTCCATAAACTCTGACATATCAATACGAACCAGCGCATCTTCCGTATCAAACAAAAAACTCGCTAATGCTTTACAAAGCTCTGTTTTACCAACACCTGTAGGGCCCAAAAAGAGAAACGAACCAATCGGACGATGCGGATCAGAAAGACCGGCACGAGAACGACGTATCGCGTTACAGACTGCAGTCACTGCTTGGCTTTGGCCAATGATGCGTTGATGCAGCGCTTCTTCCATCTTAAGTAATTTTTCTTTTTCACTTTCCATCATTCTAGAAACAGGAATATGCGTCCATTTGGAAACGACTTCAGCGACTTCATCTGCGGTGACTTTGTTACGTAATAATTGTGTTTCACCTTTTTCAGCTTCAGACGCTGCAGTTAATTGTTTTTCAAGCTCTGGAATACGGCCGTATTGCAATTCAGCCATACGCGTTAAGTTACCTGCACGATGCGCTGTTTCGAGTTCTAATTTCGCACGTTCCAATTCAGTTTTAATGGTTTGCGCACCCTGCAAAGATGCTTTTTCAGTTTTCCAAATTTTTTCTAATTTTTCACATTGTGTTTCTAGTTTTTTTAATTCCTCGTTTAATTTAGTGAGTCGTTTTTTAGACGCTTCATCGGTATCTTTTTTCATAGCTTCACGTTCAATTTTAAGCTGAATGATTTTACGATCTAATTGATCGAGCTCTTCCGGTTTGGAATCAATTTCCATACGAATATTACTGGCTGCTTCATCAATTAAATCGATGGCTTTATCCGGTAATTGACGATCGGAAATATAACGATGCGATAAAGTGGCCGCGGCAACAATGGCAGAGTCAGTAATTTCTACACCATGATGAAGTTCATAACGTTCTTTTAAACCGCGTAAAATAGCGATGGTATCCGGCACACTGGGCTCATCAACCAAAACACGTTGAAAACGTCGCTCTAATGCGGCATCTTTTTCAATATATTGTCGATACTCATCCAACGTTGTAGCACCCACACAATGTAATTCACCACGAGACAATGCGGGCTTTAACATATTACCCGCATCCATGGCACCTTCCGCTTTACCTGCACCTACCATCGTGTGAATTTCATCGATGAATAAAATAATATTGCCTTCCTGTTTCGCCAAATCCGTCAACACGGCTTTTAATCGTTCTTCAAATTCACCACGAAATTTGGCGCCTGCAATTAAAGCACCCAGATCTAATGACAACAACCGTTTATCACGCAATCCTTCAGGTACTTCGCCATTCACAATACGTTGCGCCAAGCCTTCTACAATTGCAGTTTTACCAACACCGGGTTCGCCAATCAACACAGGATTATTTTTCGTGCGCCGCAGTAACACTTGAATAGTACGACGAATTTCAGCATCTCGCCCAATGACGGGATCTAACTTACCTTGCTCAGCACGCGCCGTTAAATCAATAGTATATTTTTCTAAAGCACGACGTTGATCTTCCGCGTTTTGATCTTGCACATTTTGACCGCCGCGCTCTTCATCAATGGCTTTTTCAATCAGCGCTTTTGTGGCTCCACACTTACGTAAGATATCACCTAGATTGCCATTATCTTCTACAGCGGCTAACAGGAATAACTCACTTGAAATATATTGATCTTTACGTTTTTGGGCTAACTTATCGGTTACATTTAAAATACGATTCAATTCATTAGAGATATGAATCTCGCCCGGTGTTCCTTCCACTTGAGGCAATTGCTGGATCGCGCTGTCTAGCAAAGAACGTAAATTAGAAATAGAGACATTGGCCTTAGTCAAAATAGGCCGAATACTACCGCCTTCTTGATCCAGCAATGCTTTCATTAAATGCACGGGTTCAATAAACGCATGATCACGGCCAAGCGCTAATGATTGGGCGTCGGCTAAAGCAGCTTGGAACTTACTTGTTAACTTATCCATGCGCATGAATACATGCCTCCATAGTGTGTTGTTATTATCAATAATATGTTAGGCCAGAATGACTAAAATCAAGCATAGCATATTAAAAAATTTGGGGCAGCTTTGGCCTGTTTTTGATTACAAATCAGTCAGTTACTCTTAGAGTGAAGCACTGAGAAGCGGATTTATTTAAGATCACCCAATCTTTAAAATTTGAATATAGAGACAGATCAGAGTAGAATGGTTAATTTATAAACTATTAGCGGTGAATATATGAACAATCGATTTCAAAAAGCTGTTGAGCTTTTAACAGAATTAAAGACTGTTCCAAATATGCTTAAACAAGATAACGCTATAAACACGATTAAACAGGCATTTGAACAAACATCCTTACTTGACCAGACCAGGAGTCAAGCAGCTACCGCAGTGTACCAGCTACGCATGAAGCTGCTGGAACAGCAAAGGCGATGTCAGCACCATTGGCTCGCAAACGACAATACAAACAATACAATAAGAATAATAGATAATAACCTATTATTATTAGCACAATATTTCCCTTCTAATTCTATGCACGATACCACCACTGCCTACCCAATATGTCCTCTTTCTTATCAAGCAATTACACCTGAAAATTATCGCTTTGTTCTGAGCAATGGCATGCATTTATCACTAAACGGAATAATTGATTATGCAAAGCATTTTGACATAATAAGAATTAATACTTTTCACAAGGACGACAATATAACTCTTACTGACAGAGACAAAGATCGTTTGGAATTGTTTTTGCTGAAATATAGACAAAATAAAGCTCAATCCAAGGGGCAGCGGGGGGTGGAACAGTAGGTTTTATGGTAGGAGGTACGGGAGCCAAAATAGCTCTTGTTTGTGGGTATTATGGAGCATCATCAGCTACTCTTTTATTATCTGCGACATTTATTTTACCTTTAATCATATTCGGACTTATAGGAGTCGCTATAGGTCATTATATGAATTCGCCGGGAGCAAGAGGTGAAGAATTAAAAGAGAAAATAGGTGATGTTGTTGGGAATATGACATTTCAGGATATTTCTAATCCTGCGGGTCAGAGATGGGGTAGTTCTATGTGGAAAAAAGTAAAACAGTATACTACCGATGCGACTTGCTCAAATCCTTGTCGTCAGGATGCTGCTACACACTCTCCTTAAACCGCTAAAAAAGAATTAAGTAGTTGTTAGTCAATGTAACGAAATATCATCTCATACCAAACGCTAATGCGCATGGTATGAGATGGCATTTCGTTTTTTATTGCGTGCAACTCTCAATATTACCTGTTGCGTCACAAATAAAAATAGCATGTAAATGACAGAAAGATTGTGTGACCACTTTACATGGCGGGTAGGCTTCGCTTTGAAATAGAGTAGCAATACAACTCGCTTGGTTAGTAAAAACCAAAGCAATATTACATTCAGGACGTTCGGGTAACAATTGGCATGTCATATTATCAAAGTCAAAACAGTAGGGTTGATTTTCTTGTTGGGAGTTTATGGGAATGCATTCACAGTATTGTTCGTAGCCGTCAGAGCAACCATCTTCGTCAGTGCCGCATAAAAAATAGAGTAGTTCCGCCTCAGCACTTTGAGTTGCCAATAATAATAATGCCAGTAAGAGGCTTCTAGATAGTATTTTAAAAAACATGAAGTTGAGGGGGTACTATTGATTACTTGGTGGGTCGTCTGCGATTCGAACGCAGGACCAACAGGTTAAAAGCCTGCTGCTCTACCGACTGAGCTAACGACCCATAGGATGTGTAATATGAGGTGCCAATCATACCGAGTTATTAGAAATAATCAACGTTGTAGTGCTAATAAATCTATATTTTTTGTAATTATTTAGGGGTTATCACTGTCCCAATCGTGAACGTGCCCGAGCCCGAGTCCGTGCCCGTCTTTTCTTGCCTATTTCAATTACATGTGCGAGTGATAAGAAAAGACGGGCTCGGGCACGTTCACGATTGGGTCAGTGGAACTTGCTGAATAGTGACAAGAGAGGAGCCCTAAGCTACGCTTTTACCGACCAGGCACATCTCCCCATAAATATTTGTGCAATTGCACTTGCAGCCTTACCGGTAAGCGGTCTGCAATAATCCAATCAGCCAAGTCGCCAGCAGATTGCTCTTGATAGCTAGGGGAAAATAAGACATCGCAACGCTTAGTTAATTCATGTTGCTGGAGGGTGATTTTTGCCCAATCATAATCTGTGCGATTACAGATGACGAACTTTATTTGATCATGCAGAAGTAAATGAGATAAATTTTCAAAGCGATTTTTTAACACTTCGCCTGATCCAGGTGTTTTAATATCAACCACTTTAATCACACGCGGATCTACTTGAGAAATATCTAGGGCACCACTGGTTTCTAATGAAACCTCATACCCCACATCACAAAGCGCCTTCAGCAAATCAAGGCATTGTTTTTGCGCAAGGGGTTCGCCACCGGTTACTGTCACGTGATGCGTTCCGAAGCTTGCAACTTGCCGCAGGATTTCATCCATCTCATACATTGTGCCGCCGCTAAACGCATAAGCTGAATCACAATAACCACAGCGCAACGGACAACCTGTCAGGCGCACAAATACGGTAGGAAGCCCCACAGTTCGAGTTTCACCCTGCAAGGAATGAAAGATTTCAGTGATACGTAAGCTAGGATTCATTCTTAGCTTGAACTTGCATCTGAGCTTGTGATTGTTTTAGTTGTTTTAATTGCTCACTAGCCAGGCGGGCGGAAGCGGTTCCTGGATAACTTGAAACTACTTTTTTAAAGGCTGTTTTTGCATCAGGCCATTTAAATTGGGCGGCATAGATAAGTCCTAATTTAAGTTGCGCATCTGCGATTTTAGGGCTATCCGGGTAGTTTTTTACGACCTTGGCAAATTCTTCTGCAGATTGCTCATTTTTATTCAGTAAACCATATAACTCACCCAACCAGTAATGGGCATTAGCTGCAAATTGGCCTGTGGGATATTTCTGCAGCATCTTTTGCAAGGCATTAACGGCTTCATTGTATTTTTTTGCTTTAATTAAATCGTATGCGGTTTGATAAATTTGTTGTTCTTCTGCCACATTGGGTTGGTCAGTGGTTGTTACTGCGGCTTTCACTGGTGCAGCTGGTGCAGCTGGTGTTGCGGCTACTTTTTTGGAGATTACGACGGGATGTGCTTTTGTCGTTGCAGCAGTGACTGCGGCAGGGGATTTTTTAGGGGCCACTTCGTCATCCATATCGGCAGGCGCAGGTGCTGGGGTTGCTTTCTTTTCAGTCGTCGTTTGGCTTAAACGTTTATCTAACTCTGTATACATAAGGCGTTGCTGATTTTGGGCTTGCTGTAACTGATGCGTTAATTCTTCTACTTGACCACGTAAAGATTGAATTTCAGCTTGAGTGGCGTCAATTTTAGAAGCTGAATCGGAGTGAGTGATGTTTTTTATTTGTTGCTCTAAACGCTTTACACGTTGGTCTTGTGTCAGCGTTTGTGTTGTAACGACAGATTCTTCTGACTTGACCTCTGGAGCAGGTGCCGCAGGAGTCGAAGCAACAGGCTCGCCATCAAACTGAGGGGGGAAGTTGTCTACGTCATAGACAGGGGCATCTTCGGCAAAAGCGGTGAATTGGATGCTAAATAATGCCAATAGGGTTAAAAGACGCTTTTTGTGAAGTGATAACATAAGCCGAGTACCTGTTAGTAGAAAATGTTGAATGGGTAATCATACCATTTTAGTTATGAAAAAATCGAGGCTACTATTCAACCGATTAATCTGTCTTAATCGTGCCCGTGCCTCAGCCCTCGTCATTGCGAGCGAGAGCGAAGCAACCTAGTCTTTCAAAGCTGATTAGTACCATTGAAGCTCACAAGCAGCGTTGAAAGACTAGGTTGCTTCGCTCTCGCTCGCAATGACGAGGGCTGAGGCACGGGCACGATGAAAGCAGTGACGAACACTAAAGCCCCACCTTATTTTTTGGTATAAACCAACACCACACGACGATCTAACTGGTAGTCGTTTTCAGCATGACCGGCTGACGCAAGACGTTGCGCACCGTAGCTTACGACACGAATTTGATCAGGATTAACGCCTTTCGCTTTCATAAATTCAGCAACTGAATTGGCACGACGCTCAGCAAGCGCTACGTTATATTCACGGCTACCGCGTGGATCTGTGTGTCCTTCCAAGATAATCTTTGCACTTGCATGTGCCATTAAATAATCCGCATTGGAGGAAATTGCGCGTTTGTCTTCAGCACGAATGTCGCTTTTATCATAGTCAAAATAATAGGTACGCTTCGCTAGGCTTTGCTGAGGACCGCCTGCGGAATCGCCAAAATTAGACCCTTGGCCTACGCCTGATGACTGAACGTTATTTCCATTTGCATCAGCACCATTCATGCCATCTTGATCTTGACCTTGACCTTTATGGCCAGGAGCTGCACACGCGCTTAATGCTAATACACATCCAACGATTGCTAAATTTCTTACTACTTTTTTCAACTGCATGATTGACTCTCCCTTAACTAATGATTTTTTACCCGAGTGAAAAAGTATACTCGGAAAATAGCGTCTATCAAGCCGAAAATGGTGACCAGGCAGGGTCTTGTACTTCACCATTTCGACCTGGTAACCGAATTTGCACACTACCATCCGTTGCGACCATGCCTAACACACTGCGCCCGTTATAAAGCGTGCCAAATAAAATCATACTGCCATTCGGTGCCATGCTGGGTGACTCACTATCTGAACTTGAGTTGGTCAGCACACGGAAGACGCCCGTATCTAAATCTAAAATACCGATATTATATAAACCCGATTCTCTATTGAGCATCGTAATGTGATTACCATCGGGTGTATAAGAAGCACGCGCGTTAAAGTTACCATCATAGCTGACTCGCGTTACTGCTTTTGAAGCGAGGTTAAGCTGAAAGATTTGAGGGTTGCCGCTACGGTTTGAAGTAAAAATGAGACTACGGCCGTTAGGTGACCAAGAAGGTTCTGTATTGATGTAATGATCTTGTGTTAATGGCGTGAGTTGTCGTGATCCTATATCCATCACATAAATATTAAATGACCCCGTTTTTGATAAAACTAAAGCTAATTTTCTTCCATCTGGCGACCAAGCAGGTGCACCGTTGTGTCCTTTAAATTCACTAATGAGTTGTCGTGATCCTGTCGCAACATCTTCTATATAAATTGCCGAATGTTGATTTTCAAAAGAAACATAGGCAATGCGTTTACCATCACGGGACCATGAGGGTGACATGATAGGATCATTTGAAGTCAGCAACGGTCTTGGGTTATAGCCATCTTGATCTGCGATTTCGAGTATATATTTTGTAGAACCTGCTCCTCTTTGTACCACGACGTAGGCTAATCGAGTTGAAAAGACACCTTTTACGCCGGTCAATTGTTGATAAATAGCATCACTGATGTGATGGGCTAGAGAGCGTAGCTCGTCGCCTGATACGGTGTATTTTTTATTTAATAGAACGGTGGGTTGTGCGCTTTTTCCTTTAAATCCTTCTAATAGTTGGAAATTAATTTGATAACGATTAGCGCCTGCTTCTTGGACTGTGCCTATTACTTTATCATCTGTGCTACCTGTTGAAAGTTTGAAACGGCCGCTGTTTTTTAAATCGTTGCTGACGATGGCAGCGATGTCTTCAGTTGGGGGGACGCCTTGGATGGCGAAAGGTGTGATCGTGATGGGCATAGCGCCTGAGATGCCGCGGGTGAGTTCCATGCTTAGCATGGCGAAGGTGGTTTGGGAAAACAGGGTGGCAAAACTAATACATAAGATAGATATCAATTTTCGTATGGTCATAATCAGTTATCTCCGCAAGAAATCTAATAAATTGTTACTTAGTACACCTCTCCCACAAGGGGAGAGGCGTCCTTAAGCAGCTTAGCTTTAGTTTGGCGCTTATTCCCTCAAGGGAGAGGTGTCCTGAGCAATAATGCTAAGCTATATAGAAAACCTATATAGCATATATCACTAAACAACACCACGCCTTAAACACCCTCAACAATTTTTTCCACAACCAACGCCGTAAATTCCTCCGCCCGCAACGGTGGGCTAAAAATATTACCTTGCATCAAATGACAACCCAATTCTTTTAATGATACTTTTTGCTCTTGATTCTCCACGCCATCTACAATCACTTGCAATTGCAACGTCACCGCCAACGCAGCAATCATTTTCACAATCGCTTTGGTATCTTCATTCGTCGTAATATCCGAAATTAACTCGTTCGATAATTTCAAATAACTTAATGGAAAACTCCGCAGATGTTGCAGCGCAATATTACCCGTACCAAAATCAGTAACGCCAATATTCACGCCTAATTGTTTTAACATACGTAATGTTTTTTCAATCAAACCTAATTTTGTCAATAACATCATTTCTGAAATTTGCAAAATTAAATAATCTGGATTTAAATTGAGGTCTTTCAAAACGTTAGAAACGTTGTAAGAAAAATGCGGATTTTCTAACTGTCGCAACGAAACGTTAACGGCAATTTTATGAGGATCCAACCCCTGTGATTGCCACGTTAAAAATTGCTGACAGGCATTACGCAAAATCCATTCCCCAATCACTAAAATGGTGCCTGTGTTTTCAGCAAAACGTAAAAAATCATCGTGTGATATAGCGCCAAAATCAGGATGCTGCCAGCGCATAAATGTTTCCATACACACAATTTTTTTCGTTTCAATATTAATCTGGGGCTGATAACAAAGCGAAAACTCTTTGTGAATATTAGCGCCATGCAATGCTGAGGTTAAAATAAGCTCACGACGACTGATCATATGCATTTCGCGACGATAAAATTGGTAATTATTATCCCCATGAGATTTCGCTTGATGCAATGCACTCTCCGCATTTTGCAATAATATGGATACATCTTCGCCATCGTTAGGGAAAATCGCAATACCTACGCTGGCAGTGATAAAAAGTTCTTGATCCCGAATACGAAATGGCTGAGATACTACATTTAATAATCGTTGCGCAACATAAGCAGATGTTTCTGGTTTAGATACTTGCGGCAAGATAAAAACAAATTCATCACCTGTGAAACGACACACTGTATCCATTTGACGCACCGCCCCTTGCAAACGCCCAGCAACTTCTTTTAATAACTCATCGCCTGCTTCTAACCCTAATACGTCATTAATAATCTTAAAATCATCCAGATCTAAAAATAACACTGCAAAAGTCAAATTATGCCGTTTACTTTGATTTAACACTTGTTTTAATCGATCTTCAAAAATCTGCCATCCTGGCAACCCTGTCAACGAATCACTTACAATATTTCTTTCAATTTTATGTTTCATGTCAGCTAATTCAACATTCAACGCGCGCTCTAGCTCAACGCCTTTAGCTAAAGCAACTTCCGATGCAGCAAGTTTTTCCTTGATATGGGATAAATGACGTACATTAGCAAACAAACCATAACCGAGTAGTATGATACTCAGAATGCTAAGCCCTAGTAATATAATAAATACAAACACTATGTCTATCTCCCTTTAAACAATACTATCTGTTAACAACACATTTTCAGGCTTCACTTTTAGAACAAATTGTTTGAATGATGCGAATGCATCTGTGTCTGTTGGCACAGGTAGCGGCGACGACTTAAACACAGCTGCGCGCGCTGAACGATCCAGCGCTTCATCACCGCTGCTTTTTATTAATTCTACGTCCAAAACAAGGCCGCCGGGCGCAAGACGAATGAGTAATTCAGCCGTTAAGTGTTTATCTACATTAGTTGGGATAATCCAGTGCTGGCTGATCGTTTGCAAAATTAAAGCTTTATATTTATCTACCACGCCTCGCGTTTGTTGTGTCATCACATTGGCTAGACGTTTTTGTTCTTGCAGCATTTGCTGTTGTAATGATTTTGCTTTTACTTCATTCATTTCTTTTTCAAATTCGGCTTGAATAGTTGTTTGCTTTATTTTTTTCTGGTGTTGTGTTTGTTTTTTTAAATCGGCTAATAATTGTTTCTGTATTAAATTTTCTTTTGTTTTTATCTGTTTTTTATTCGAAATGGCAATAACAGGCTTTGTTACAGGTACAACTTGCGGTTTGTTAATAGGTTTAATAAGCTTTGGCTCAACCGATGGCTTGATATTGGACTGACTCGGCTTGGGCTCGACAGGCTTTAGATGCGGTTGAGCAATAGGCGTTGGCAATGTAGGTTTTTGTATTGTTTTCGAAAGAGTATGCGGTGCATCCATGACAACTGCATTGATCACTTCTTTATTTGCTGAGTTTTCCACAACTGGCATAGGCGCACTAAAATCAAAACTGACCACGAAGATAGTCAAAACGATAAGATGCAACGCCAATGAAAAATAAAATGCATTTTTAGGTTTTGCCGGCAGTAATGGAAACATCGCCATGCGATCACCCCGTTGATTTATCATGTGGCGTGGGCTCTGTAATCAAGCCTACACTTTTAGCGCCCGCTTGTTGCAATAACACCATCGCTTCCATCACCTTGCCGTAATTTGCATTTTTGTCACC
>DHJK01000094.1:13443-14613 GCA_002404295.1 Legionellales bacterium UBA4722 | reverse complement strand
CTTGCATTATTTAAATAAAAATTACCCACATTATCTACTGTCACAATCAAAGGTTCTTTTTGATCGGGCGTTAGTGCTTTTGCTTCAGTTTTAGGTAAATCAACTTTAACACCTTGCGTTAACAATGGTGTCGTTATCATAAAAATAACGAGTAATACCAACATCACATCAATAAAAGGAACCACATTAATTTCAGCGATGGGTTGACGGGAACCGCGTTGATGGAAATAAGCCATGCTATGTTACCTCATTGTCTCTACTTCACCTATTTTTTGTTGTGCTTGCCTAAATAGAATATTGGCAAACTCATCTTGAAAAGCATCAAAGCGATTCAGTAATCGTCCAATTTCTGTCGCATAGCGGTTGTACGCAATCACTGCAGGAATAGCTGCAAATAATCCCATGGCTGTGGCAATCAAGGCTTCAGCGATCCCGGGTGCTACCATCGTGATCGTCGCTTGCTGTGCATGTGCCAACGCACGGAATGCGAGCATGATTCCCCAAACAGTACCAAACAATCCGATATAAGGACTTGTTGAACCCACGGTTGCGAGCAGGGGTAAATGTAATTCTAATTTATCTTGTTCACGCATTTGAGCCACTCTCATTGCACGCCTAGCGCTATCCATCATTTCTTCTGCTGTGACGAAAGCTTGTTTATGCAAACGCAGAAATTCCTTAAACCCTGCCATGAAGATCGCTTGCATACCTTGCATGCCAGACTGCTGGTGTTGGTTTGCGGCATAGAGCGCTGATAAATCACCGCCTGACCAAAACGTGTTTTCAAACTGCTTGGTCGAATTGCGCACTTCTTTGATATATAGCGAACGCTGTAAAATATATGTCCATGAGGCAATGGACGCGCCTATCAAGACTAACAAGACTAGCTTTACTACAAAACCAGCATTTATAAAGTAAGCCCACAACGAGGAATCAATATTCACAGTTCATTCTCCATCATTATTCATGTCAAAAACTTGAAGTGATATTTAACCACCATACTCAGTATATAGTATCGACCGCGTACATCGAGTGCAAACATTAAGTCACTCTATTCTGCGAATTGCACTGCTCTAATCGTGAACGTGCCCGTCATTGCGAGCGAGAGCGAAGCAACCTAGTCTTTTCAACGCTGCTTTTGAACCTCAATGGTACTAATCAGCTTTGAAA
>DHJK01000094.1:0-13285 GCA_002404295.1 Legionellales bacterium UBA4722 | reverse complement strand
ATGGTACTAATCAGCTTTGAAAAGACTAGGTTGCTTCGCTCACGCTCGCAATGACGAAGATTGAGGCACGCTCACGATAAAAGCATGCTGAATAGTTACGAGTTCAGTGACATTTATTTTAACTCAATGAATAATAACAAAAAACATATTTAAAAAATCTACACTATACTTGTTATTAGACAAACGAATAATTAAATAATTATGACTTCAGTTTGCATGGAGGAAATGAATATGAGTGAAGCGCGAAACTCGTTAGCAGCCGACTTATCCTTGCTAGATTCTGCGGATATTACATTCTTGATGGTTGAATCAAAAAGATTACTAGCGGAATTAGAAAAAGCAGAAAGAAGCGGAGCTGCTATTCTTGATCCCAATCTTACTAAAAAGAAAGAGCTCATAGCTCAAATTGAACCCATCATGGATGCCATACAAAACCAATGGCAAGCTTTGCAAGAAGCAGAAGAAGAAGCATTAGTGACAGAAGGATCTACTTTACTGGCCTCCCCATCCAATAAAAAATCTTTAATAGACAAATTAACTAGACAAAAAGTAAAACTAAGAAGCGCTAAAAATAAATTTAAAAGAACGGCGAAAGAATTTAAATCCACTATTCTTGGGGTGTCTGCATTAAATATTTCTACAGAAGCTACGGTGATAGATCGCATTAATGATTTAAATGAAAACACTGAAAATCTTAATCAAATTGTACCTGATTTATTGGCACAATTTGAAGCGCTCAAGAAAAATACTCAAATTATCGCTAAATTAGAATATGGAAAAACTTTATCAACATACCTGGGCTATACATCAGCAGGCGCAAAAGGGATATTTACATTCTGGCTAGCCTGGATAGAAACATTGCAAGAGGCTACCAAAGCGGCTGGTGCTATTTTCTATCCAATCAGCGCTACATTTACGACTATCATTAAGTTATTCACTCTTGGAGCACGACTTCTACAACTCTATATTGCAAAAAATGAAGCTAATAAAGCAAGCAGTGAACTTGCCAGAGAAAGATTAAACGAAGACATCAAATTATTGCGTCAAAGCACTGTATTCAAATTTGTAGCGTTCACACTTAATTTTATCAGCATTTTAGCATTTGCTGGCATTCTTACTACACCTTTTGGTTTTATATTGGTTGCTGCAGCGACGGCAGTTGACTGGCTTGATGATGGACTCGGCGGCTGGTGGAGAGCCCGACAGGGGCAGAAGAAATTTGAAGCCGCGTACAAAGATAGTGATCAAGCCATCAAAGATTGCTCCGCATACCAAGAGGAAAAAATAGCTTACCAACAAAAAGTAAAACAAACAGCAAGCGCAGCAAGATGGGGCTTTGTTAATACAGTGGCAATGATTTTAATTGCTTGTGCGCCTATTCCGGTTGCGGGTCCTTTTATGAGTTTAGCGGGTTTAACGCTATTTGGTGCGGTGACTGTTCGAAATGTTTATGTGGCTGCTAAGCCTTATGCTATACGGCTCAAAAACTATTTTAGACCTTCAAAAAATACGGAGCAAGCAGAGGAAAAACCAGACGATGCAATCGAATTAGACACCTTTGGTAATCGTCCTAAGATAACAGTAACTCCAACTCCATTAGATATCCCATCTATACCTATAGCAGCATCACAAGAACCAGTTCGCGTAGATTTTAAAGCATCAGGACTACTAAAAAAATTAGATCATAAAGAAAATCTTAGTGCGGCGGCAGCATTGGAAAAAGTAGAGCATGCAACAAGCACCACACCACAAAAAGAGGATCATAAAGTAGAATCTAAAGCAGCAACATCGGCAGAATCAGATCGTAAAGTAGCAGCAACACCGACAAAATCAGATCATAAAGCAGCAACAACACCGGCGAAATCAGATCATAAAGTAGCAGCAACACCAACAAAATCAGATCATAAAGCAGCAACAACACCGGCGAAATCAGATTATAAAGTAGCAGCAACACCAATAAAATCAGACCATAAAGCAACAACACCGGCAAAATTAGGTCAAGCAGTCCTACCACCAAAACAATCAATTAGCATTTTCTCGCCAAAAGAAAGACAAAAGACAGGGGCCTCTACCTCAGCCTCAAAGACACTTAATCGAAATTGACCAGCCCAAGAAGCGATGATTTATCAAGAGTATTTATCATTCTCCACTGAAAAGCATTATTCAACCTCATCCAAAAGACTCAAACTCTTCTGCACTTCCATTCTTTCAGGTGCCTTCATACCAAAATGCAAATAAGCATGTTTTGTTGCAATACGGCCACGCGGTGTGCGCATGATAAACCCTTGTTGAATAAGAAAAGGTTCAATCACATCTTCAATAGTGCCACGTTCCTCACTAATTGCCGCTGCTAAACTATCGACACCAACAGGGCCGCCGCTAAATTTATCAATCAACGCTAATAATAATTTTCTGTCCATCATATCAAAACCTTGATCATCTACATCGAGCATATCCAGCGCACGTTGCACGATGTCACGGGCAACTCGTCCATTTCCTTTCACTTCTGCATAATCGCGCACTCGTCTTAATAAACGATTCGCAATACGCGGTGTGCCGCGGGAACGTTTTGCAATTTCTGCGGCACCCGCAGGATCAATTTGAATACCCAAAATAGTTGCTGAACGCTGAACAATTTGCGAGAGTTCCGCGACTTGATAAAACTCTAAGCGTTGCACAATACCAAAACGGTCACGCAACGGAGATGTTAATAAACCTGCGCGAGTGGTTGCACCAATCAATGTAAAAGGCGGTAAATTTAATTTAATTGAACGTGCGGCGGGCCCTTCTCCAATCATAATATCTAATTGATAATCTTCCATCGCAGGATAAAGCACTTCTTCAACCACAGGGCTCAAACGATGAATTTCATCTATAAATAATACTTCATGTGCTTGTAAGTTTGTTAATAGTGCTGCGACATCACCTGCTCGCTCTAACACAGGGCCTGATGTTTGACGTATCCCTACGCCTAATTCATTGGCAATAATATTCGCTAATGTTGTTTTACCTAAACCTGGCGGACCAAAAATTAATACATGATCCAGTGCTTCGTTGCGTGCTTTTGCGGCTTGAATCGCGATACCCATTTGTTCACGTACTGCAGCTTGTCCAATGTAATCTTGCAAATTTTTAGGTCGAATGGCACGGTCTACCACTTCTGTTTCACCAATCATCTGAGGCGAAATAATGCGCTCTAGCTCATCGCTCATACCACCATCTCCCTTAATGCCTGACGAATGATTTCTTCGCTACTTAAAGTGGTATCTTCTATTTTAGATACGGCGCGGCTCGCTTCTGCCGGCTTGTATCCTAATGCGATCAACGCAGAAATAGCGTCTTGAATGTTACGATTTGTTGCACCTGATTGTTTGACTGCTTGATTGAGCTCTGATCCCGTCGGCACACTCGATTGCCAATCTGATAAGGTATCTCGCATTTCGATAATCAAACGCTCTGCCGTTTTTTTACCAATGCCGGGTAAACGTACTAAATTGGCAGTGTCGTTATTGACAATGCAACGCACAAACTCACCAGGCTCAATGCTAGATAAAATAGTCAGACCTAATCGAGGTCCAACGCCATTTACTTTAATCAACGTACGAAATAATGAACGTTCTTCACGCGCATAAAAACCATATAGATGATGCGCATCTTCACGTATCACCAGATGGGTAAAAAGTACAACTTCTTGGCCTATATCGGGTAATCGATAAAAAGTATTCATAGGTGCATCAATTTCATACGCCACGCCATGCACATCAAGCAATAATTGAGGGGGTTGTTTTTCTAAGATAATGCCGCGAAGTTGGCCAATCATAAGATATCCTTTATTGCTCTGCTTATTGTTTTAAGGGTTTGTAACATAGGGCTGAAAATCGAATAACTGGCATTGTTCATCCTTACAAACAACTGTGCCAGATACACAACTATTAGCCGATTGCTTTAAACTGAACATTATTGAATTCAAATGCTTTGAGATATCCATACCACAAGATCTATCAGAAGGCTGCCATGTGACTCCGTTACTTGTTATTTCGGTAATCATAGCCGTGTAGTGCGTGATTAGCTTTCCTTCTGCATCTAGAAGATCTTTTGGAATTAAAATAGTTAGATGTTGGCCTGTTGCTATAGTTTCGCTAGAAAAGGGCGGTGGACAAACAACTGCCCTATGCTGCATATCTGCTGGCGTAAACTCGCAAATGCCATAGGTAATACTCGCTTCAGCTGCGCTTTTATTAAAAATAATTCCTTTTGAAGAATTTGCATCCGTCGGTGTTGGAATAGTGGGCAATGGAAATGCATTCGCAATACTATTCAAAGTAAAATAAATTAACAAGGCAAGGCACTTTTTCATCGATATATCCTTTTACACTGATTCAGGACTGCTGGGTTGATAATGCCGCCAACTATTACGTTTTTTGCGTGTAGTCGCAACACCGCCTATTTTTTGCAAACTAAATCGTGTATGCGCATGACACAAGGCAACCGCCAACGCATCTGCCGCATCGGCTTGGAGGCTATCTTTGAGATTCAAGAGCTGCCGCACCATATGCTGTACTTGCTCTTTCTTAGCTGCTCCATAACCTACAACAGATTGTTTCACTTGGCGAGCGGAATATTCTGAAATAGGCAGCGCTAGCGCAACAATGGCCGCGCCCCGTGCTTGACCCAGCTTAAGCGCCGAACCTGGGTTTTGATGCATAAAAATTTGCTCAATCGCAGCTTCTATAGGTTGGTGTTGTTGAATAATGGCTTTGAGACCCGTATAAATTTGTTGCAGGCGGGTACCGGGGTTATCGGCAGTAATGCGGATACAGCCACTATCGATATGAAAATTTTGGTTTCCTTCTAAGCGGATCACACCGTAGCCGGTGATACGAGAGCCTGGATCTATCCCTATGATGATCATGAAGGTGGTTTTTCCTATTGAGGTATAACTAAGTTTTCAAATATCTATGCTACACGCATCTCGATGTGAGTCAATGTAGATAATTAGTAGGATCAGCAGGATAGGAGTTACATTGAAAACCACTGTTTGCGCAGAATTTCAACTTAGAGTATAATTAAAGCTTCTCTTCTATAGTCAGAATCTAACAAAAACTGGTGATATAGAACTGACATATCCTTATTTGTGTTGCAGAATGATTGACATCAAATTACATCTTATTGGAAGGAGATATAAATATGGCGCACTCAAATAATCATACTCCACAAGCTAATCCAAGCAAAAGAATAGAAACTAATCCAATAGAAACTAATCCATTGGTGCTACTAACCAGACAAAAACCTGCAAGCTCCCGAAAGACGGCTGAAGAGCAGATGCATAGTCAGCTTGGTAAACTATGCAAGGTATTTCCATCTAATGAATCCAAGTTAGCTCCACCTACAAACCCTTTTGAGCTAAGTGATGATTGCAAGACTATAATTAGCATGACGGAGGCTCATTATCTAGACTTATTTTCTGAAGCAGAGCGGCTCACAATAAGTGGGACTAATACTGAAGATGAAATAAAGAGCTTTACTAGGGCGCTCAATCTCCTTTTACTCCTTACTTCTGAGAACACCCCTGACTTGCAACAACGATTTTTAAAGCGTATAGAAAAACATGCTAAAAATTTTCCTCCCAAAGACAATGTAAGTTTTACGGCTACCTCTCAAAATAAAGTAATGGGTATTTGTTTAATGATTCTCGGCGCTGCGATAATAGCTTTCGTGGGAGGGGCTGCACTCGTCGTCGTTGCAAAAGCCGCACCTGCCGCTGCGGCTCTTGCATCTTCAACGGCTTCTTCGATAGCGGGTGGCATAGCCCATACAACAGTGGGTGCGAATGCATCTTCAACGGCTTCTTCGATAGCGGGTGGCATAGCCCATACAACAGTGGGTGCGAAAGTAATCACCGCAGGTAGTTCTGCAGCAACCTCTATCAGCTCTACAGCAGTTTACGGGCATCTACTTTCGGCAGGGAGCTATTTGATTACATTGGGCTCTCAATGTATAACTGGAGGCGCAGCCGTCTCAAGCCAAATTGGAACTTATTTAACACAACATGGTGTTACAGCCGCTTTAAGTCAGGCATCGACCTACTTTGCACAATCTGGCACTGCTTCAACGCTAGCCTTGGGCGCTGGGTATGCAACATTCAAAACGGGTGAAAACGAGCGTAAAGGCAAGCCTGACGCTGAAAGAAAAACGATTAAAACTTTAAGAGATATTCACGCACAAGCAGAGATAAGGCGCCACCCTCCTCAAGCATATCCTAAAAAACCACATCGCAACTAACTCACTATTTCATAAGGCAACCCATTGTGCGTTGAGGCGAATACTGTGCTGGCCAATACGATCGCCTTTTAAAGGTTCAAGCCTGTTTCCAGGCGGAACTTTTAATGTTTCCAACACCGATAACGATAATAGTCATATTTAACAATTCAATAATACCAATAGTTGCATCCTGTCGCAACTATTGGTATTATTGAATAATGACTACCACCCAATCTACTATTGAAATATTCCATCTGTTATTCTTGCAGCAGCTTGAAAAACAGATGGATAAAAAATTATATGCCCTTAAAGAGGGGTGTAACTTACGTTTCTTTTTCAAAAGTATCCGCTACTCTGAAGATATAGACTTTGACGTAACAACCATCTCCAAAACAACCTTAGAAAAAAAAGTAAGTAAAATACTATCTAGTGTGAACTTCTCAAAAATACTGCAAAGCAACGGTATTGAGATCATTCAGTCAAATCCAGCCAAGCAGACTGATACCACACAACGCTGGAAACTACTGTTACGGATCAAGCAATCCACTCTTCCAATCCCCACAAAAATAGAATTCTCACGTCGCAAAATGGACGAGGACATTGCTTACACTGGCGTCGATACTGAACTTCTAATGCAGCACTGCCTATACCCCATCATCTGCAACCATTACACCCACAACACAGCCGTCATTCAAAAAATTAAAGCTCTTATCGGGAGAACAGAAACCCAAGCAAGAGATATATTCGATTTAAAGTGGCTACTAGACCAGGCTTCTTTTAATAACATATCCATTTTTTCAGATGCAGAAATTACCACCGCCATTCATAACAGCAATGGAATCACCTTTGAAGATTACAAAGGACAGGTCGTTGCATATCTAATGGAACAATACCAAGCATTCTATGGCACTCGTAATAAATGGGATGAAATTCACTCGCAAGTAATCAAAACCCTAATGGCTAATCATAATGCGCCTAATTGATGCGGAACAAAAAATATTACATCTCAAACAACCTGTCATCCAAACCAGAGATGCCGCAGCCTGTCTTAACATTACGATCGCACAGGCAAATCAGATATTAGTTAACTTATCTAAAGCAGGTCGCTTCGCCCGCTTAATGCGCGGTCGATGGGCAACCACAATGCAAATAGATCCGCTCATTTTACCAGAATACTTAACACTGCCATTTCCAAGCTATGTCTCATTACAAACCGCACTTTTCTATCACGGAATGATTTCACAAATTCCACACATCATTTATGCCGTATCCCTCGCACGCACAAAACAATACACCACCCCCTTTGCAACCATTTCAATTCATCACATCCAGGCTGATTTCTTTTTTGGTTTTGAGATGGCAGGGCAAATAAAGATGGCAACACCAGAAAAAGCACTCATAGATACCTTCTACCTAACCGCTGCCCGCTCACGTCTATTTAAACAGCTTCCCGAAATTGAGCTCCCAACAACATTCGACTTCAAAAAAGCAGCCGATATCATTAAGCGAATAAAATCTCCGCGAACACGAACATTGGTTGAGACTCGTTTGGATGTACTTAAATAGAAGGTTGATACTTCTTCTTAACGCCACTCGCATCAGTTATTACGCGCCCATTCAATATGAGTCGGTAAAAAAATGGCAAAATTTAGCAAGCACTAATATTTCTTTTCAATACTTTCAATTAGTTAAAGATCATTTATTCACCCCCCCCTTTTTTTAATTTTCCCAGCTATACTGAAGATAAGCCGAATTTCATTTTTATTTAATTGGAGGATATTGCGATGCCTACTGATACTATGTCGTATGGACAGTGCCTTGGTAATCTGAAACTTACATGGGATTCCGAAAAAAATCCTGAGCCTAGCGCTGAAGTGATAAAAAAAGCTTATAATAAGCTAGCCTTGATATATCACCCAGATAAACATAACGCGCCGAGTGGAAAACAAGAAGAATACAATGAGACATTCAGAATTATCAGCGAGAGCTATAAGCTGCTCCAAGATGCTGAGTTTAAAGCAGCGAATTTCAAAGATGTAGCATTTCAAAGAAAAGCAAACCAATCACCGGCTCAAGAACAGGCCAACGCTATGGTGGACATGGCTGAAGGGTCGCCAAATGCTAAGACTTTTCAGGAAAACATTAAAGGCCTTCAAAATGTTTTCGCAAGTTGGCGCAAGTTGGAAAAAGCACCTTTGGAATGGGCAGACGAGCAACGCCAACTCAATAAACTACATCAACGAACACGTTTATTAGATGTAATAGACAACCATTTTGACCTTTTGCTCCAGTGCGCTCAACAAAATACAAGCCAACAGCTTGATAATACTCCTTGGAATACAGCAATTGCTGAAAGCACTGCCCTCCTATTTGAGGCAACAAAAATAATAAATAATCTTGATGATGATAAGAGTAATCTAGCCGCTGATATCGACCGCGCATTTAAACCAATAAAAGAGATAATGGAAAAGGGTGAAAAAGTAATAAGATTGTTAGAAAAAATTAAAAATGAGCCGAATGGACAAGCAGTTTATAATGATGGATTAATACTTGCTGCTGCATTTTTACAGCGCGCAAATAGTGAGTTTGCGAATCAGCTTAATTTTCCTGACCTCGCGTTGAGTACGCGCGGGATCCCGCTTACTGAAATGAATTCATTATGTGATGATTTTCTTATAAAAGCAGTAAGCATTAATAAGAGCCCTAATGCGACTCAAGAACTAAAAACAAACATTGAGGAACACACAAAAAAAATCGGTTCGACTGCTTCTCTTTATTGGCAAAAATTTACTGGAAGTCTATCTTATTTTATCGAAAGACGCATATTAGGCACTCGTTTTAAATATGAAGGTAAACGTAATTATCATGATGAAAACATTAAGAAAAATAAATTTGTTCATTCAGTTAATAATTTGTTTTCTCCTAAAAAACAAGAAAAAAAGGCAACTACGTCATCTTCTTCTGAAAAACAAGAAAAAAAAGCCACGCAAGCTTCTCCTGAAATAAAAGAAAACAAAGACACCCGATTATCCACAGCACCTCTAAAGAAATAAACGGGTGATGGCTTTATTTTTTCTACGATTAAGTCTTAAGTTTTTAATATAACCAATATTACGATCATCTTTGATACTGGACTTTGGACAACCTCAGGCCCAATCGTGAACGCGCGCGGGCGCGGGCTCGGGCGCGTTCACGATTGGGCCTGAGATTGTCCAAAGTCCAATTGATACTTCTAAGCAGCAATATCTTTATTATTAGAGCTGCTCGATAGAAGAACTCTTAATCCCTTTTCAGCAACAAGATTAAGTAATCTCAAAGATGTACCTCGTGGATGTTTATCACCCTGCTCCCATTGCCTTACAGTAGACAGCGTCGTATTTAAAAATTTAGCAAAAACGGGCTGGCTAACTTTTTCTCGCAGACGAATATTTTTAATCTGTCTTGGCGATAGCTCTTTAATTTTAGGCAAACACAGCTCATCAAATTCTCTCATCGTAGTCGCATTGATGATATTAGCATCGTACAAGCCTTTGACTGTCTCGTGCACGGTTTCTAATATGCTTGGATGTTTCGCTTTTTTTGTACTGCTCATAACGTCACTACCTATAAATCACCATTGGCAATCATTTTTTTCAACTCGCAAACCCTATAAATTCTATGCCGCATCTCGTTTAGGATGAACTGTTTGGTAAATTTCATCACGAGATTCTATCATCGCTTTTTCCAACTCATATGAAGCCTGCAAATTCATCCAAAATCTAGCTTCCATTTTAAAATAGCGCCCCAGCCTGATAGCTGTATCTGCTGTTATTGACCGTTTCCCATGAATAATCTCACTGATCCGTATAGGACTGACATGAAGAGCTTTCGCTAATCCATATTGAGAAATACCCATTGGTTTTAGAAATTCTTCTAATAATATCTCGCCAGGATGAATGGGGGATAAGATTTTTTTAGGCATAACTCACCTCAATGATAATCAACAATTTCAACTTCAAACACATTGCCTTTACTCCACACAAAACAGATCCGCCATTGTGCGTTGAGGCGAATACTGTGCTGACCAATACGATCGCCTTTTAAAAGTTCAAGCCTGTTTCCAGGCGGAACTTTTAATGTTTCCAACACAGTTGCTGCGTCTAATATCTTAAGCTTACGCAAGGCTGCGCGCTGTAGATCAGGCGGCAGTTTTTTAATAAACTTTCTATTAAACAGCTTTTCAGTTTCTTTACACTTGAAAGACCTTATCATATACAAATGGTATCGCATATCGATATTACCGTCAACCGATAATATTTAATCAAGAATTTTCGAACATGCAGAATAACCAGCCCCTAATTACTCGCAATAATTTTCATATATTTTTTTCCAAATTTGATCTGCTTTAATATGCTTATCATGTGAAAAAACTTGAAACCACTCGATCAGTTCTAACGCGTCTATCTTTCGTTCAAATCTCTCGATTTTTGAAATGTCGGGTTGGGTTATTCCCAGCTTTTCGGCAAGCTCAGCCTAGGTCAAACCAATGCGTTTGCGGGTAGCAACGAGCAACCTAACTAACACTTGTCAAAAAAGTTATTGGGCATTAAATAATATGCGATTTTGGCATATTCGATTTCATATGCCAAAATACTACAGATGAAAACAACGCGACGAACTTTTATAGTGCATGGTTAAAAATATTACAAATGAAATAACACATTAAGGAAATACTTATGATAACCCCACTCGCAATGCACCCCAGCTTTGAAGAGCTAACTACTTCTTTGGCAAAATTAGATGCCTTATTAAAAATCGCGAGTAGCACAGATATCGTGGGGCACAAAACAGAAACGATATTTAATTATTTTTGGGTAGCGGAGGATATACTAGAAAAAGCCAAAAATGCATGTGAAAATTTAACAAATGAAATTTTATAATTATGCATTTTTAGAAGACACTGTGACTCAGGAAACAAAAAACAGGATACAAGAAATACTGCTAGAACTGCTGGATAAATGCGCCTAGCGTAATCGCATCAAGCTTGCCGGTATGTTATACATATCGGCACACTTGCTCACAATCCCAAAGATGAATGGACGAGTCAACATTAAAGAATAAAGGCGTTATAGCCATTGAAACCTTTTAAGTGCCTGCTATAATATCAATAGGCACTATTTTATATAGTATTTTATAACATATTGTATATACTATAATTTTATACTTTTAATTGAATTTACATGCAATACTTTTCACATAAATGTATTTCATAGGTGATATATGAAACCAGCAGCAAGCCTTATTCTCAGACGAATACGCGCCAAACAGCGCGGGTGGGTTTTTACTGCCAAAGATTTTATTGATATTGCCCAACGAAACACGATAGGCTCTATTCTCTATCGACTAGCCAAAAAAAGCATTATCCGCAGAATCGGATATGGCATCTATGACTTCCCGGCGCAACACGCAAAGCTTGGCACCCTCACTGCCGACCCTGACGCTATCGCTTCTGCAATCGCAACACGCTCAGGCGATATTATACAACCCAGTGGAGCACAGCTTGCCAATCAATTGGGGCTTGATACGCAAGTACCTGCAAAATCTGACTATCTTACTTCTGGACGCACCACAAAGAAAAAAGTCTTTAATTACGCAATGACACTTACTCATTCAAGATTCCTAAATAAAAACCCATGGAGCACTAATACGGCCAAAGTTATTAATGCGCTACATCATATAGGTAACGGACACATAACCGATCACATGCTTAAAAAATGCGGACTGATCTTGTCTCAAAGAGATAAATCGCAACTCAAAAACAACTTGAAACAACTCCCCTACTGGATGATTCCGTATATTTTACAAATAATAAGGTCAGAAAATGAAAGAACTATTACAAGCAAGCAAAGATGAGAGAGGACAGTATTTCCGAGAAGCTGCCGCAAGATCGAAAATCATCAGTAATCGTCTGATTATTGAAAAAGATTTCTGGGTATGCTGGACGCTCGATCGAATTTTCTCAAACGACAAGCTATCAAATCACGTCATATTTAAAGGTGGCACATCGCTTTCCAAATGTTACGGAATGATTGATCGGTTTTCGGAAGACATCGACCTGACACTTTCAAAAGAGTATATTGGTATCAACAGCGACAATGATCCCGCAAATGCGACAAGCAGAAGTCAACGCGACAATCGCCTTCAACAACTAACCACGCAATTTGAAGAAAAAATATATAACGAAATTAAGCCAATGCTACTCGAATATTTTAAAAAACACTTATCAGAATACTTCAGCGATACTGAGTGGAAGCTTGAACCAGAAAAAGATGATAAAGGCAATTTAAGTCTATTTTTTTATTATCCAGCTACTATTGAAAATTCAGGAGAAGACTATATTGAATCAGCAGTTAAACTCGAATTTGGAGCACGTGGCGACATTAATCCATGCGAGAAAAAAATGATATGCCCCTATGTGCAAGAACTTTTACCGGCACTATTTGAATCACCACCTGAAATAACGGTGACCGCATTAACCGCCAAACGCACATTCTGGGAAAAAGTCACTCTACTTCATGCTGAATACCATCGCGACCCCAGCAAGCCAATCAATACACGTATGTTTCGTCACTACTATGATGTTGTAATGCTTGATAAACACAATTTAACTAAGGATGCACTCCAAGACGATGGCTTATTAAAAGATGTCGTTCGCAATAAAAGTACTTATTTTCCATCAAACAAAGCCAAATATGATGAAGCTGTAATAGGCAGCCTACGCCTCTACCCAAATGATGCTTTTATAGATCAATTAAGACAAGATCATGCAAAAATGAGCATCATGTTTTTTGGTGAAGCACCCGATTTTGATGAAACAATACAAAAAATTAAAACTATCGAATCAGTCATTAATAAAAGATAATCATTAAATGGACAAGAAAAAATATACGATGTATTAAAAAACTGCTTTTTGATATATGACTCAGGTAAATTAAGAAACGCTTTAATTTTGTTTTGAACAAGCAATTTGATTTTTACGCAATGC
>DHJK01000043.1:3966-5917 GCA_002404295.1 Legionellales bacterium UBA4722 | reverse complement strand
GTATGAAGTATAGATTCTATTAAAGGTATAAAATTATTAAATATAATTTGTCTTTCTGTGTGACAACAACATAGAGCCCCAAAATGTATGACCTATATCATGAAGCCACATAAGAAAAGGTCCGCAACGATATTGGTCAGCGTCTTTAGGGTTGGAATGAATGTGAAATCCATATAAAGAGACAGGGTGTAAGTTAGCAGCATGCATTTTTTGTAGCATATCAACACCAATCGAACCAAAGATGGGTCTCATTTGGATGGGAAGAGGTGAAGTTTTTTGAAGTACATAATGAATCATAGAGGAAGACGGGATCCAGCAGTATCCGTGACCTCCTTGATTTTCTTCGTATCTACAAAAAGGAATGTTCCCTAATAAAATATGTAAGAGTTGATCTCTGTGGTGTAAATTTTTATGAATAGTGGAATTAATATAAGGGATTTTGATGAGCCATTGCTCAATCGGGGGTAATGTTAAAACAAATTTTTCCAAGTCGGAATAAGATGTAGAATATCCTGCGAATAGAAGTCGTTCATGTATAGATTTTAAAAACTTGCCCCCTTCTGGCGTTAATTTGCTATCTTTTGAGAGTGTATCAATTTTAAAGTCACATATGAATTTCGTGTCCATATCCTTGTCTTTGATAGGCTGTTTTGAGGTGAATTGCATGAGTGCGGTTAAATAAACATAGGCAGTAATCCCATGCCAAAAACGAAGTTCAGTTGTTGTCATTAAATGAAGGAGATACAAATAACAATTAGGGTCGCTCCAAATTTTGGCATCTGGATCGCCATTTGTGATGGCATTCAATAGTTCTTTAACTTTTATATTATCAGGTTGAGTCTTGGATAAAAAAGTGGGAATTGTCGTATTTTTTTGTACAAATTGAAAAAGGCCTTTGCAAAGACTTTTATCATCTGTATTAAGAAGTATCTGCGGTAATGATTTAAATTCTAACCTTTGTTTGGATGCGTCGCTTAACCGTCTTATAGTTAATTGGTGAGATGACGGTATTGCAAAGACATTTATGGCAGGTTTTAAAAGACGGCGCAGTATAAAAAACTCCTTTGGCCTTTTCAAAAGGCGCTTGTAATTTTAAAAGGAGTGAACGATATCGTATTGTGACCTTATTTGCAATAGTGGTAACAGCGTACTCCATCGTCGTCATTGCGAACGAAGTGAAGTAATCTAGCTCGAAAGAAAAGCTTAGTACTTAAGATCGGCTTTTTGAAACATTGCTTTCGAGCTGGATTGCTTCACTTCGTTTGCCATGGCGGCAGTGGAGTTTTAGGTGTGAGAATGGCATGAAAAGATTGTGTAAATAGCTATATTTTATTTTTTAGCAGCATATTGCAAAAAAGCGCACCATGCTCAAGCGCATCATCTAAAGCAATATGTGTATGGGGTAAATTATCTTTCCACTCCACGGGTAGTTTATCTTTATTAGCTTTTTTGTAAGATAAATTAAGTTTGCCCATGGTGTAGCTGCGAATATCAATAGCTCTATATCTAAAAGGGTTTTTGCCGAAAAATCTTTGTAAATAATAATCAATGAAACGAAAATCATAAGCGACAGGATACGCTAGAAATATAATATGACCGGGTAAATTCTCTAGCCATTCGCCATATTTCTTCATGGCAGTTTCAGGTGAAACTAAATTTTGTCGGCAGGCTTGCCATGCTTCTGGGAACCCTTGCCACCATTGCATCGTTGTGGGATCTGCAGATGCTTCTGGTAATGTTTCTAAATTAATACTAAAAGTACTCAGCAAAGTTTTATCTTCCAAATAAGCTGCGGAGCCAATGCTTAGCATTGAATTTTTGCCTGGCGTTTCACCATCCGCTTCAATATCTGTGCTGACATAAATATCTTGCTTAGTTTTATTCATATTGATTCTCAAATAATAAATAACCAGAGTTATGGATAAGGGTGCTGCTTAGTAACCTCTCCCCT
>DHJK01000043.1:0-3861 GCA_002404295.1 Legionellales bacterium UBA4722 | reverse complement strand
GAGGTTACTAAGTAGCATTCTTATCTATAACTTAGATTAAGTAAAAGATAAAAATTCCTTTAATAGTAAGGGATTTTGATCTGAATTTATATAAGCAATATAACCATCTGGGCGAATTAAGTAAATGGTATTTTTTTCTAAGCCTGCAGTTTCAGGATTGTTACTCCAAGGAAATACGTGAAGAGCAATTTTTAATTTATTTATATCAGTTACCAAAGTTGAGCTAGCTGTTCCATAGATATGTACCTGCCAATCCATGGCTTGGAGAGATGCAAAATTATCGGTAGTCTCATATTGAACCCAAGGTAATCGATCACCCGCATAAATTTTACCTGCATGGCCTTGGCTTAATGGGCTGTGACGGTATTTTAATTCTATTTGCGATACGATTTTGAAGAAAAATCGCTTCATGAAAGGTATACGAAATAACATCGGCATCACAAAAGGAAAAACAATGCCGCGCCAAATTTTTCCTAATAGATGTTTGCTTGTCATTATTTGAAATAATTTATCAGTAGTTGAAACAAGTTGCTTTGCAAATTGCATGCGCTCAATTTGATAGCTGCCTAGCAATTTTGGATCAGCTCGGTTTTGGACTACCGCAGCTAGTTTCCAGGCTAAATTGATTGCATCACCAATCCCGGTATTCATGCCTTGCGCTCCAGCTGGGCTATGTATATGTGCTGCATCGCCGATTAAAAAAGCACGTTCTTTTTGAAACTGATTAGCAACTCGGTGATGCACATGGTAAGTCGAAAACCAGTTCAATGATTTTATTTTCAATTGTGTGTTTCGTGTCACAGAAGGCAGCACATCATCGAAGTTAATATTCTCTTTAGATTCTTTATCAGGTGGAACAATTCCAATCAGTCGATAAGATCCGTGATTCCGTACTGGGAGCGTTATACAGAAATCTTCTGAGCTAACGCAGAGTTGGATATCATCATCAGCTGAATCGCTTGTTGCGATTGCATCTGCAACGAAAAAAATTTGCGAATAAGTGCCACCCGGAAACTGTATGTTTAGTTGCTCACGTACTGTGCTGCGCGCGCCATCGCAACCGCAAAGATAAGCGATATTAATGGTTTCTAAACCATTTTCGTTCTTTACTATAGCTTGTACGCTATCGTTCGTTTGAGTGAGCTTGATGAGCTCTGAATTGCGTTCTACAGTAACGCCAGCTAATCGCAAACGCTCAATCAGAATTTTTTCATGATCATCCTGGGGAAAAAATAATATAAAAGGAAACGGACTTAGCCCTTTGCCCATGTCTTTGAGCGGCAGTGAGAAAGTCTTGCGCCCATTTTTTCGAAGAGTAAGGTCATTTACTTTAATCCCATGTGCAATAATGTCTTGCGCTAATCCAATTTGCTGATAAAGCTCCAGTGTGCGCGCTTGAATGCCAATAGCGCGAGATTCTGTGCCTGCCTCAGCATTCTTATCAATAATCCGTACATTGACGCCGAAGTGAGTTAGCCAAAGCGCAAGTACTAATCCTGTGGGCCCTGCGCCGACAATTAAAATGCTGGTATTTTGTGGCGGGGTAGAATTGGAGCTATCCATGTTTTTATTCCTTTTAATAAATTATCTAAAAAAGCACGTGTATGTAAATTATGTAAACGCCCCATCAAAAAATATAAAGTAAGAAAATTTAGCGTTGCAGCTAGCGTAGTCGAAAGCGCTAGCCCACCATGCCCCATCTTCAACTTAAAAATAAAAAAACAATTCAAAATAATATTAATACCTATGGTGAAAAAACTGACAAACATGGGCGTCCATTTTCTATTCATTGCATAAAAGCTAGGTGCAATGACTTTTATACATGCGTATCCCATCAAACCAAGCGCATAAAATTTTAAAGCGAGTGCTGTTTGCATAGAATCATGAGTGTTAAATTTACCATGCTCATAAATAACTTTAATAATCGGTTCAGCAAAAAACCAAAGCCCAACCGCAGCGGGCATTGTTAAAAACACTGCAAGCCGCAGAGCGTATCCTAATGTTGGACCAAACTCACTTTGATTTTTTGTTGCAGCAATTCTAGATATGACCGGCAATGTAATAGTTGCAATCGCAACACCAAAAACACCAATAGGAAACTGCATGAGTCTAAAAGCGCTATTCAGCCACGTTACGGCTTCATTTCCCATATAAGATGCAAAGCTAGAATTGATGAGTATATTAACTTGCAAAGCGCTGGCTGCAATGACGGCAGGTAAGGTGAGCAACAATATATTACGTACATCTGGATCATTCCAACGAAAATTAAATCTAAAATGAAACCCGGAACGGCGTAAACTAGGTGTTTGCACAATAAGCTGTAATATTCCTCCAATCAGAGTGCCTGCAGCCAAGCCTATGAGTGCTTTTCTCCCAAAAGTTGGATCAATCAGCCATCCGCACAAAGCGCCACCGATTATTGAGCCGATGTTAAAAAAACTGGACGCCAGCGCAGGAATCCCAAATACATTTTTAGAATTTAGTATTCCCATTGCGAGAGCGGCAAGTGACACCAGTAATATAAAAGGGTACATTATTTGTGTTAAAAGTATAACGGTATGAGAATCTTCTGGAGTAAAACCAGGTGCCAAAATCGCAATAATATGTTTAGCATAAACAATCCCAAGAATGCTTATGATACTCATCAAGCAACAAATCAAAGTCATCATTTTGGAAGCAAGAGCCCACGTTGAGTCTTCCCCCTCTGTTTCGAGTTTTTTTGAGAAAATGGTAATAAATGAAATTGAAAGAGCGCCTTCCGCGAAAAGATCGCGAAGCAGATTAGGTGCACGGAATGCAATTAGAAAAATCCCCATTGACGAAGTGCCAAACAGTGCATTAAATAATACTTCCCGTATCAGACCTAAAACTCTGCTAACCATAACCGCAATAGTGATTATCCCAGAAGCTTTAATGTTAAGTTTTTTGTTGTTTGTCAATGTATGCACCCATAAAAAATAACTTTAATTTCGTTATTTACTTAATCCACCAAACCATTTTAAGCAGCTTTCTTCACTTAAGCTATCATAAACATATGATACAAATTTTTGAAAATCACCCTCAGAGGTGCGAAGATTTCTCTACCGTAGGCGAACACAACTCGCAATAATAATTTACCATATACATTTATCTTGTTCTAGGTAAGTGCAAATTAAAGATGGATAATTAAAAGGACTTTTGATCCAGCCAGATTGAAGAAATTGTGCTTCAGTTTTGCCAGTCTGTAACTCTATGTTTTTGCCAATAATAATATCCAGCTCACTATCCACATCATGGTTGGGAGTAATTGCAGAATATAAACAGCGAACTTGACCAATAACAATGGTTTTGCTTTTATCCAAACTGACGAGTAATTCTGTATTAGCCCACTGATAAGGTACTTTGCTTGGTCTGGCATCGGGATGAGGGCCAGAAGAGGTGTTATAGTATGGTGCTTTTAACGTCCACCCTGGAGGAGGAGTAACATAATATCCCCTCGTGTCCCACCCGGTTTTGAATTGAAATGATTCGATTGACGGACAAAATTCTGCTGATGCTATCATAGGCCAAAAATAAAATAATCCTGTCAACGCAATAGCTGATAAATAAATGTTTTTCATAATTTTACTCCTTGCATAATATAACAATTGAATGCCATATTTACTTACATTATAGCACTCATGCAATTGTTGGTGTTAGATGTAGCTGTGTTGGGATTCTAACGTATTATAACTTGCTGTTTTTTTATGAGTAAGTGTTATAAAAATGATAGCCTTTAATTTGTGATACCATTGGCATTCAACCATTTTTATCTGTGCACATAATACAATAGGTTGGCGGGCGTGCTATATCAAAAAAAATAATTACAAAGTCTTTTTTATA
>DHJK01000152.1:3685-6237 GCA_002404295.1 Legionellales bacterium UBA4722 | reverse complement strand
CATACATATTGTATGCGGTATAAAACTCCTCAGCATGTTCATTTGGGTCGAGTTTTGCAATCAACAGATCAGCTTTTTTTGTAAGGGCGATACTAGATGTAGGTTTAATTTTTAATATTTGGTCGCATAATGATGATGCATTCAGGGAATTATTTAAGGATAATTCTATTTGCAAGAGAAATTCTAGAGCAGACATATAGTTGGGATGAGCTGTTATAAGTGAACATGCTATTGATTTTGCTTCAATAAATTTATTTTCAGCAAACAATTTACGGGCGAATGTCATTTGCTCTATAGGAGAGTCGTCTATTGCTGAAGTTTCATGTACCTTAATTTCATTAAATATAAAACTCATTCCATCTCGATCTATTGACGAATCTGCTCTTTTTTTATATTCATCCGCATGAATTTGGTCATTTACTTTTAAATATAATTTACGCATGCTTTCATTGTAGCTGCAGTTGTTAATATATTGTTTGGCAAAAGGTAATAACATATCTATTGCTGCATAGACACCTTGCTGTGGCGCAGTTATTCTTGCTAAATTTAAGAGGCATTTTAAATCGCCCGGTACTTGTTCTAAAGCTAATAGATAATATTTTCTTGCTTCAGAAAAATGTTGATTTTGCAAAATTGCATCTTGGGACTGTGCAAGGTTGCTGCAACTGAATGTAGCTAGCATGAAATAAATAAGGCAACGTTGTGATTTTAATTTTTTATCGGATGGCCTGCCATGGACATCATAACAAAGGAAAGCATCTTCATGATCGGTTAAGGTTTTTAATGCGACTCTTACGAATCCCTCCCTTTCTTTTGCATCATTTTGATGACATTGGATTATTTCAATGAGGCTGTTAAAAGTATTTTCATAATTTGGTTTTTTCTGGATTATTTCCTTTCCATATAGATGCTTCCATAAAGGTAGAGTAAATTGTTTTTGATAATTTGTGCAGCTAGATGATTCACGATGTGCTCTTGCTAATAATTCTATGATTGGTAAATTGGCTGTTTTATATTTTTCATCAAAGTAGGGGCTCAGTAACTCAATTACTTTCGAATATTTTTTACTATCGAAGTAATTTATGGCTTTTAGATAGATAGCTTTTTCTGATGCATCAGGATCTGCAAAGATGGCTAGTTGTTTAGAAATAAGAGTTTGGCTACGCATACCATCATGACCTCATTGAAAACGTTTTCGTACACATGCACAGTTTAGACCTGAACCATTAATTACAGTAAAGCCAGTTAAGGGGTGGGCACTATAGCATAATGTATTGATGAGCTACAAAAATTCTAGTGAATTCAGCTGATTTCCACTGACCCAGTCATGAAGGTGCCCGTGCCAGTTTTTCTTGTCAATTGCACATGTTATTGAAATAGCTAAGAAAAGACGGGCACGCACATGTTCACGATTGGGTTAGTGGAGCTCGCTGAATAGTTGCATTAATTATGCTTATAAGTATTGCTGGTAACTCCATGAAAAATAAAATTTAATATTTCCTTAAGCTTTATCGTGTAAAATGCTTACTCACCATTTAAATAAAGAGTTAAATGCTATGACAGACAGCAGATCTAATTTACGCTTAAAACCAAGCGAGATGTTTGAATATGCATTCAAAATAGTTGCTCGAGTAGCAGAGTATTCTGCTGATACCATTTCGTCTGTACCTTTAGAAGGTGGAGGTGATTGCTATGCAGTAAAATTTTCTGGTTATATCACAAATAAGGAAAAAGCGTTCCTGCAAGTGCAACAAAAAAAGAATGCAGATCCACATGTTGAAAGTAAAACAAGTGTAGAGTGGTTTGATCCCATATCAGAAGAAATAGCTGCCAAGGAAGTATTTTTACTCTATCCCACTGCTGATAGAAATGAAATTACATTAGATTGCGTTGGAGCAAAACCATTAGTTAAGTCGCTAGCATTAGTAGAACAAGAACAAGAACGTAAAAAGGATAAAAAACAAATATTCATTATTCCTTTATGCGAAAGTAGACCTTATAAAGGTGATGGCTTTATCTCATGGGCAGCGTCGTGGTTGTCATGGCTTACTAAAGGATATATTTCTTTTAAGCCTAAGGTTCGCCAACATTGGACTTTGTTAGTGATTGAAGGAAAGCAATGTAGTTTCTATGATCCTAAAGGAAGCAGTTCAAGTTGGTTATATTCGGTGGCTCCAGTAAAAGCGGCTTTAGAGTCCAAGGGCTATAGTTTTTCTGAAAATTATGTGGGTTTGCAGAAGTGGAATGATGATGCTCATTGTGGTTATTTCGTAGGAAATATAATACAAAGAGAAAGCCTTCAGTTTGTCTATGGAAGAAAAGCGCCATCGATTGAAAAGACCGTTGATGATTCACTCTCTGATTATAATAAACTGCTTGAAGCCGAGTGTGATCAGGATCTTGATATAAGGTATGGGTTATTCGTATGTCAACATCAACAAACGTACACTCCAACTTTTCTACATCAGATTTTTGCTTCAAATCCCGCTAGGACAAATCAACCTATATCCAATGAGAAGCCTTTGGTGTCAGAGCCAGAGCCAGAGCCAGAG
>DHJK01000152.1:365-3637 GCA_002404295.1 Legionellales bacterium UBA4722 | reverse complement strand
CAGAGCCAGAGCCAGAGCCAGAGTTTGAAATTGTCAAGCCACCACTATCATTATCTCCGACATCATTGGCATTGTAGAAAAAATCGTAATTGCTCACTCGTCTCAATAGCCTTTAATGCTAGGCCCGTTAATAACGGGCTTAGCAATCGTCTCGATTTATCAATTAGAATTTTGCACCTGCCAAGTTCCATCCGGCTGACGACACGCAGTCCCGTACATCTGCTGTCTTTTCCCAGCAATCATAGCTACAGACCGATATTCACGGCAATATTGATTTCCATTAATAGTAACATCTTGCGTTGGCGTTACTGTATAACTTGCACCTGTGTTACGATTTTGCCAATACGCTGGTTGCCCCGCCTGATTATTTTCAAACGTAGAAGTCATTTTCTGCTTATCCGATTCATCCATGCTTTGACCCAGTTTATTACCAATAAATGCCCCAGCCAGCGTACCAACACCAATTGCCACAAGCTGACCACTGCCACTACCAAATTGGCTACCCAAAAGACCGCCCGCCACGCCCCCGGCCAATGTGCCCATATCTTGATTGGTTGTGTTCGCGCACCCTGTCAACCCTATAGAGGCTAACAGACTCATCATAATCATTACTGGTTTTTTCATATTCTATGTCACTCCTCGAAAGAATGGATTACTAAAATCGCTAAATATTCTATACTGTGCAGACGCATTCTACCATACAATTTAGATTAAAATAAGACCAATATCAGCTACAAGGTGCATTAATATGACATACAGACAGCCCTACCCAGACATGCAATTTGGCGATTATTTGCTCAGCGCTAACAAAAAAAAGCTGGATTTGCAGTATATTTACGATTTATTGTGTCAGCCTTCTCGCTATTCCACGGGCTTACCTCCCGAACGCTTTCCTAGTATTATTCAAAACTCTATCTGTTTTGGCGTCTACCATGAGGGAAAACAGATCGGTTTTTCACGCGTGATTACCGATTATTCAGAGTTTGCTTCATTGTGGGATGTCATAGTGACAGAAGAATATCGAAGGCAGGGGATAGGCAAGGCACTCATGAAATACATTTTTGCCCATAACGAACTACAAGGTATTTTTCGCTGGTTTTTGATGACTGAAGACGCGCATGGACTGTATCAGAAATATGGATTTAAATCAGAAGCCTATAATCCTTATGTCATGATGAAAGTCAATGCGGGGTAAACGTTAGAAATGATACGCATAGCAGTTTTACAAGATCCACATTCTCATTCAGAACGTGAAATACTATTAGCGATAGAGCGTGCAGGTATGCAAGCCCATGCTTTTTTATGGCATGAATATAAAGAAAATCTAGCGGATTTTGATGGTTTTGTTTTAATAGGCTGCGATTCTCAGGAAGATAGTACGCATACAGCCGTTATTCCAGCAGCAGATCTCGTCATGCAAGTTATCAAAGAACAAGGCGCATTAGGCAAGCCTGTTTTAGGCATTTGCAAAGGTGCGCAGGTATTAGTAGAGACTGGACTCGTGCCAGGCTTAGAACGAAATCAAGTAGGCATGGTTTTAGCAGATAATACACGTATGCAGCAAAATGAATTACTAGGTACTGGTTTTTACAATGCAAAAGTGCGGCTACGTCTTTCAGAAGGCTATCAATGGAATGCATTCACGCGGCATGTCACACCTAAAACCATTTTTCAAATGCCGGTGTCTCATGCGAAAGGGCGTTTTATTATTCCTCCTGTTTTACTTGCAGAAATAGAACGAAATGGATTACATGTTTTTCAATACTGCGATGAGCGTGGCGCAATCATCCATGAATTTCCTGTGAATCCCAATGGATCCATTCATAACATTGCAGCGATTGCGAGCAAACCAGGGAATATCATGGCGATGCTGCCGCATCCAGAATCTACCTTGCAAGGCGATCCTATTTTTAAATCCATGTGTGAGTATATTGCTGGCGGCTATATTGCGCAGCCCATCACTTTAGATTATCAACCTCGTTAAAAAGGAAATGTCATGTTTAACAAAGAATCCTTAGAACAATTTGATCCTGCCATTTCAGATGTATTGAAAAATGAAAAAAGTCGGCAAGAAGATCACATCGAATTAATTGCTTCCGAAAATTATGTCAGTCCACATGTGCTTGCCGCACAAGGCTCTGTACTGACCAATAAATATGCCGAAGGTTATCCAGGCAAACGGTATTACGGTGGTTGTGAGTTTGTCGATGTGGCTGAAGAGCTGGCCATCGAGCGCGTGAAAAAATTATTCGATGCGGATTATGCCAATGTGCAACCGCATTCCGGTTCTCAAGCTAACACAGCTGCTTATGCGGCTATGATTAATCCAGGCGATACCCTGTTAGGCATGAGCCTGGCGCACGGCGGTCATTTAACACATGGCTCACCGGTTAATTTTTCCGGTAAAATTTATAAAGCCTATGCGTATGGATTAAATGTAGCAACTGGGCTCATTGATTACGATCAAGTAGAACAATTAGCAAAAACCCATAGCCCCAAAGTCATCGTCTCTGGTTTTTCTGCCTATTCACGCGTGGTTGATTGGCAACGACTGCGAGATATCGCAGATAGCGTTGGCGCATACCTCATGGCAGATATAGCCCATGTTGCCGGCATGATTGCAGCAGGTATCTATCCATCCCCCGTGAAAATCGCGGATGTAACGACATCAACAACCCATAAAACATTGCGAGGTACGCGCGGCGGATTGATCCTCGCCAAAGCCAATCCCGATTTAGAAAAGAAGCTAAATTCCGCCGTATTTCCAGGCGGCCAAGGCGGCCCGTTGATGCATGTCATCGCAGCAAAAGCCGTTGGTTTTCTAGAAGCATTACAGCCCGAATTTAAAACCTACCAACAACAAGTATTAAAAAATGCGCGTATGATGGCAAAAGTGGTGATGGCACGTGGTTATAACGTAGTGAGTGGCGGCACCGACAATCATTTATTTTTAATTGATTTAATCAATAAAGGCATCACCGGTAAAGACGCCGACGCAGCGTTAGGCCGTGCCTATATCACCGTCAATAAAAACGCTGTCCCCAATGATCCACAATCTCCCTTTATAACAAGCGGTTTACGCATTGGCACACCCGCTATCACCACGCGTGGTTTTAAAGAAAAAGAATCTGAACTATTAGCAAATTGGTTATGCGATGTATTGGATGATATTCATAATGAAAAAACAATTATGCGAGTGCGTGAACAAGTCTTGAAAATATGTCATCAGTTTCCCGTATATGACGCTAAAGCTTAGAACACCTCTCCCCTTG
>DHJK01000152.1:0-197 GCA_002404295.1 Legionellales bacterium UBA4722 | reverse complement strand
ACTGCGTAAAAATTAAATTGCTTATTCAAAAAGACGCTTAAGCGTCTTTTAAATTACAAGCAAACGTCGCTAAAATTACACTTTTCACTGTTGAAAAGCTATTCCGACTTAGTTCAGTTAGTTTAAATAAATGTGTTATATAGATCAATTAGAATAATAAATCAATACAATTATGCCAAATAAAACAATTGTAACAT
>DHJK01000025.1 GCA_002404295.1 Legionellales bacterium UBA4722 | reverse complement strand
AACCTGAACAATACTCAATTTATTTAATATTTAAAGGAAAATTAATTATGACTATTGAAAAAAACGTTGCCTTAATTATTAATAATAATTGGGAAGAAGTTAAATCACAAATGCGCCATACTTGGAGAAAGCTATCCGAAGAACAGGTAGAAGCCATGAATAATTACGATGATCTAGTGGATAGATTATGTGATGTTTATGAACTTTCTAAAGACGATATTAGTGAAAAAGTTAATACGTTTATAGAAAAACTGGGTTTAGAGCCAAACTTAACATACGTTCAGGGGATAAAAGAATCAATTTATGAAAACGCTTCTGTTATCAAAGATAAGGTTATGGATAATTTACAGTATGATTCTTTGAAAAAAAATGCTGTTGAAGTACAGTCAGAAGTTACAAATTATGTTAAGAAAAATCCATTAAAATCGATAGGATTTGGGGTTTTAGCTGCGCTAATTGTCAAAAAATTATTTACCTCTAATTCAAGGTAAGGTAAATCTACGTCTATAGCAATATTAGTGTTACTGGGAAATTTTGTTATAGGCGTAGTCATTATGTGCTAAATGATCTGTACTTTCGTCGCGAATTCACCTCTGTCGCCTTTTTCAATGTCGTAACTAATGCGTTGTCCTACTTGTAATTCCTTATACCCGCTCATTTGCACTTGTGAGAAGTGTACAAATATCTCGTTACCCCCGTTATCAGGCGTTATAAAACCATAGCCTTTGATTTTATTGAATCGATTTACGGTGCCTGTTTGCATGCTTTATTTCCTCAGTTAGTTTAACTTAAATAGCCTTATTTTATTTTTTTTACATTCACTTTTCGACCCTTCAGCTTCCCCTGCTGCAAATAATTAAAAGCAGCATCTGCTTGATTACGATGCACTGCAACATACGAATACAGCGACCCGATATCGATTTTCCCTAGGCAGTTCACTGCTAAACCAGCCTCTTTAGTCAGTGCCCCTACGATATCACCCGGTCGAATTTTATCTTTTTTCCCCACATTTAAGCACAGTGTCACCATTTCTGGCGCTAGACTTTTTTGAGTGGATGAATCTAGTTTGCTCGCATCGCCCCACACCACTGACTGTTTTAATGCATCTTCAATCGCGCAGATTTTTTCAGCATCAGCGGGTGTCGTTATGCTGAGTGCTAACCCTTTATTCCCCGCTCGACCCGTACGACCAATGCGATGAATATGCACATCATGCGCAAAAGCTAATTCATAATTAATGACTGCAGGGAGTTCTTTAATATCGAGCCCTCGTGCTGCAACATCCGTCGCCACTAAAATAGTACAACTTTGATTTTTAAATCGAATAATTGCAACATCACGTTCAACCTGATCCATATCGCCATTTAAGGCCATTGCACTAAAACCCTCTTTGGATAACAGGGCGACTAATTGATTCGTCAATTCTTTGGTATTACAAAAAATGAGCGTTGAGCTGGGTTTGTAGTGCAATAACATTGTTTTTAATAATGCGAATTTATTTGAATGATGGCTCACTTCATAAAAAATTTGCTCAATATCTAATGCGGCCTCATTTTCTTCTACTATTACTCTCTTGGGATTTTTCATAAATTCACCCGCCAGTTTTTTTATTTCAGCAGGGTAGGTAGCAGAAAATAGCAGTGTTTGTCGCTGTTGTGGACAGAGCGCGATGATGTCGTGGATTGCATCATAAAATCCCATATCCAGCATGCGATCGGCTTCATCTAAAATTAATATTTTTAGTTTTTTTAAAGATAACGTTTCTTTATCTAAATGTTTTTGCACACGTCCAGGGGTGCCTACAATAATATGAGCGCCATGCCGCAGTGAGTCGAGTTGTGCTTTCATGGGCATACCGCCCGATAAATTAAGGACTTTAACATTCGGCATCAGCCTGGCCAGTTGACGCAGCGTTTGACTCACTTGTTCCGCCAATTCACGTGTGGGACAGAGTACTAATCCTTGGACTCTGTAATTTTCAATTTCTAACTGGTTTAATAATGACAGTCCAAACGCAGCCGTCTTGCCGCTGCCCGTTTTAGCTTGCGCAATAACATCTTGATTTTTCAGCATGATAGGTAGACTTTGTGACTGGATCGGTGTCATGGAGTCATAACCTAACGTAGAGAGATTGTTTAATAATGCCTCTCGCAACCCCAATGATGAAAAAGAGGGTACGTCTGGCTTGGTGCTGGGTTCGGCGTGCTTCATGTTGCTTTGTCACTCAGTTTGAATAATGGTGGGTAGGGTAACATTTGCTAGCTTAGATATAAATCATATTATTGAATTGATGGCTTTTGGTAAAAGTTTGCATGTCTACTGAAGTAATGAATAAATTTATGGTGATTATTCAGCAAGTTCCACTGTTCCAATCGTGAATGTACCCGAGTGCGCAAACGTTTTTTCCCTGATTTAATTAGAAATGCCCCTCTTTCACAAAGGAAAAAATATTGTCTTTAGTGCGTTAAACAAGACTTTAATATTATATTGTCCTTTGTAAATAGGTGTGATTTTTTTATTTAACTTGAGAAGAGAGTAAACAGCAATTTGCGCTAATCTAACAGAATAATCTACCGTAAAAACGACGTCGTCAGGGATTTCACAGAATTGACCTATGAAGGCAAGATTGGTTGATCCTTTTGGTATTATCTGCGGTCTGTCACCCATTTTTCTCGTTAAAAACTGGCTCGTTATGAAAGGCATTATGCATGGTATGCAAGTTGATGTATTGAGTATCAATGGAAGTTCTTTGTTAAACTGTAGGTGAGAACACAGCTCAGTTAATATTTCTTCTCCTGTGCAATCGGCCATTTTTTTTTGTACATAGTTACCTTTATTGTCAGGAAATAAGCCGTATCCCCAGCAGACATATACATTGTCAGGTTGATTAATAAAATAGGGCTGATGATATAAAGCAACTGACAAAAGCCAGTTTGAATCTTTAAAAGTAATCAATCCTCCTGTCCCTGCTTTATTTCCAGAGAATTTTTCCATCAACTGAAAAAACATTGGATTGCGAAAAGTAACTGTAAAGGACGCCCATTTTGATTCGTTAATACGTTTGTCGAAAACAGATGGATAACCAAAATCAGGCTGATTTTTTGAAATATTTTCCCAGAGATGCCAAGTGAAGCTTGATGTTTTTAATTTAAGGATAGCCGGAGTCGTCATAGATCCGAGACTTGAATCAGCCACCATTGATCCAATGGTAACAAAAACATAGTCGTTCGCATTGATCTTAATTTCATTTTCCTTTTCATCGTAAAGATAATATAGACACTCCACTGTCTTGCCATTTTCCGATGGTTTAAAATCCAGATTGGTTACTGTGCTATTCATTTCAAAACGCACACCTTGGTTTTTTAGCCATTCTACCATTGGCAAAACAATAGATTCATATTGATTAAATGGTGTGCGACGTACGCCAGACATCGTGTTAATGCGTGGGAACTCTTGAATAAATCTAAGTGCGTATCGTTTAAATTCAACTGCGCTATGCCAAGGCTCAAATGCAAACGTAGTACACCATTCAAACCAAAAATTAGTTTTAAAAAATAAAGATGAAAAATGGTCTTTAATTTGTGAAGCTCCAAGTAAAGACTCAGGGCTTATTCAGTCCAAGTGAGGTGATAGCCACTTTTTTTCCGTTTTCGACTAGTCTACATGTTGATTTAGATTTTATTTTTTTGTTGTATTCAAAAATTTCATCTTTCACTGATTTTTTTGCGTCGCTGAGTGAGGGAATAAAAGAAAGAAGATCAAAAGTGCACCTATAAGCTTCTTCAGAAAACATTCTGCCACCACGCATGGTATAACCGTTTTCAGCTGAACCCTGGGCATCCAAGCAGCCGCCTATACGATCAGATTCTTCAAGAAGATAGATATTTTTCCCTTGTATATGAGAATCTCTAATCAAATAAACCGCACAAGCAAGCGAGGCTATTCCACCTCCAACGAGATATACTTTTGATTCTGCGTTTAAGCTCTTTCTAGTATCTGTGATTCCGTGCATAATTTTTCCTTTATTCTCATAGTTAGACAAGAGATCAAGCTTCAAATTCACCTTGATTATTATCTTTCTAGCTTAATTATGAGTGAGCGGGGTGGTGCACCCACCTCATTGTATGTTTATCTATAAAGGGTACGCTATTTATAAGTCTAATAGCCAATTAAATAAAAACCCCTGTCATGGCTGCAAGCACCACAAGACTTAATATCTAAAGGTGTTTTAAAGCATATTGAGAACTTTTGGGATTCTATGAGTGAAATGATCTAAGAAAATATCCTGTAAATAGTAAGCTATAAGGACATTTAAAAAAATATTACAT
>DHJK01000024.1:1093-5988 GCA_002404295.1 Legionellales bacterium UBA4722 | reverse complement strand
TTAAGAGGTCTGGGGGTTAATGCTGGCTTCAAACACAACATCCCTGTCGTTTATGATGCCATCCATGGCATCGAGGCGCCTGCATTAACCCCCAGACCTCTTAACTCAATCACAGAAATATTGCCAGGGGTAAGAGTGGATATGTATTAGGGACAGTTTGGCCGTCTCTTTGAGGATGGGGTGCCTTTTTACTTTCTTGATGTCATTTTAAATTTTTATGCAGCTAAAACTACTGCTACTATGAGTCTCTTCCCCCTCCGGGGGAAGGAAAGGAAGGGGGAATTAAAATAACTTTTCTCACATATTATTTTTATTGTCAAAGGATGGCATCATAAACGACAGCGATGTTGTGTTTGGAGCCAGCATTAATCCCACGTCCTCTTCACTCAACCGCAACCCCTGCCCCATCTTTTGCTTTTCGCCAACAAAACTCTCAAACATCTAATAACTAAAACCCCTCATCCTGTATCCGTCACATCTCCCCTGTAACTGTCACCTTTCACCCCACTTTCATCCTGTAACTGTCACAACAAGCCCCTGTATTCGTCACAATACTATCCTGTAAACGTCACACATCATCCTGTAACTGTCACACCAACCCATAAATTATTAATATTTTTCAATTAATTACACCCGCTAAACTCTATTTAAACCATTAAACAAAAGAAACAAACGGTTTGTTGCACTTTTTTTCTAAAACCATAACAAATCAAATCAAATCAAATCAATCCTATACTTAAAACACATAACCACAACCCCCCACAGCAAAATACCAAAAAAACGATCCACCACTTAACATATAAAAAAGCATATGTTATGCTCTAGCTTAATTTAATCTTCAAAACATTAAGGAAAATGAGTATGGCAAAGATTGTAGTCAACGCAACTCATAAAGGTGGCGAAGGAAAAACCACTAACTCCATCATACTAGCTGAATATATCGCACTAGTTTTAGGATTAAAAACACTTATCATCGATATGGATCCACAAGCTAATTTTTCAGGTCGTTATATTAAAATGGAATACGATCCTTCTTATAAAGGTGGCAAAATACCCGCACTACATCCAGATTATGAACCACTTATTGATAAAGATTGGGACGGTAGAAGCAGTATTGCGAATATTTTCTACGGCGAAGAAGTAATACCTTATCCAACTTCAATACCTAATCTAGATTTACTACCTGCACATTCTATTAAGCTACAAGAAGCTGAAGCAGTCACAAAAAATGATGTCGTTGAAAAAGTACATTTACAATTAAAACGCTTTTTAGAACTAGAAGATGTACAAAACACATATGATATGGTTATTATTGACACACCTCCTTCGAAAGGACCATTAACTATTGCAGCTATCAAAGCAGCAAGTCATATCGTTATTCCTGCTCAAATGGAACAATTTTCAATTGAAGGTATTTACGGCATGTTACAACTTTGGAAACAAGAAACTTACTGCCGTGCTGCAAATAACCCCATCACTCTCGTTGGCATTTTACCAAATCAAGTTCGAGATATTAAATTACATAAACAATTCTTAAGTGGTTTACGTAAAGGCAAAGGATTAGGTGATTATGTTATGCCACATGTTATTAAAAAACGTGCTATTTATACTGAAATTTTAGTTGAAGATGCAAATCCTAAAAGTATTTTTGAATTACCGGTTAACCATGTTGCTCGAAATGAATATGAAACCGCATGTCGTTACATAATGGAGAAAGTAAATCATGGCGAAAAAAAAGGTGTTCGCAATTAGTAATGCATTATCGAATGGTATAGAAGAAACTATTCAAGCTGCACATGATTATTCGGGTGAATTGCGTGTTGAAGTCATTCCATTAAAGCGAATCGAAGTTGATCCTGAAAATCCTCGCGATTTAGCATTAACATATGAAGATGCAAATCACGGTATTGCTAAGTCCGACCCACAGTTTGAACGCAAAGAACAAGAAGTGGAATCTTTACGAGGTATTGCAAACTCAATTAGAGACCAAGGTATTATCAATCCTATCGTAGTCTATAAGTTTGGTGAAAAATATAGATTAGTTGCGGGTGAGCGTAGAACATTAGCTTCAATTATTGCTGGTAAGACAGATATTCAAGCTAAGATTTTAGATAGCAAACCCACTGAATTAAAAATCAGCTTATTACAATGGATTGAAAATGTAGAACGTAGTGATTTGTCATTGTGGGAACGTTTAAAAAATCTTGAAAAAATCGTCGTAGCTTACGCAGAAAAAAATAACCTGCCTAATCTAGAAATTTCTGTGACTGAATTAAGTAATCTTATTGGTTGTACTAAACCACATGCGGCTAATTATAAAGCAGTCTTAGATGCAGATGATGAATTAAAGCAATTTATTTTTTCTAATCAAATACGCAGTCTTGAAAAAGCAGCAGTAATCGCAACAATTAAGGGATTTGATCTTAAACAACATGCTTTAGATGAATGTTTGGCAGGCGCTAATCTCAAACGTTTAAGGGGTATTGCGGCGTCAGCATCTACAAAAATTTCTCATTCTAAAAAACCCGCTGAAAGCCGAGGTCGGCAAACAACAACGGTTAATTTAGGTGCCACAAAAAATATTGAAGTTGCTCAGCTCATTTTAGATTCTATTTTGAAAAATAATGCGTTATCACCCATTGCGATTCATTTTAAACAAGTGGATTGGGATGATTACCGCGCTATCAATAATACGTTTAAACAATTAATGAAAAAACTCGAAGAATTGCATGCTTAGTGAGGATATATGGCTAACAAAGTAAAAATTACTTTTGTATTACCCGAAATGTTGCAACAAGATATGAAGCAACAAGTCGTTAAGGATGGTTATGATTTACGCGGTAAGAGTCGATGGGTTTCTGAAGCAATTGCACGTTTATTAGAAATCACAGTTTTCCCTGAGTTTGTAAAAATGAATGATGAAATGCATGGTTTCGGGAAATTTGAATCTGTGGTTGTTGAGCGGGATTTAAAGAAACAGTTAGATGATGCCATTATTCATATTAGAAAGCAGTATCCAGCTATGGAAGGTGTTCAAAGTCGTATTCTTAGAACGGCGATTGTGCAGCGGTTGTTGGGGTAAATGACTTGAGTTAAGTCACTTAACTGTTGCTTAACTCATTGAATTATAAGTTGTTATTTAAATTTAATTAAAATAGTGTCATCTTAGCGAAGGCGCTATTGAACGAGTCCCTTCCCCCTCCGGGGGAAGGGATCCGATCAATAGCGTCTTCGCGTGGATGGCGCGAAAAAGGAAAAAGTGAAGGTAACTGACTATTTGTAATAAAAAATGTTTCACGAGGAACAATTTTAAGCGCAAAGCAGTAGAGGATGAGTAACGAAATGTGACACTTACAGGATAAATAAATTCTGATGTGTGACGTTTACAGGATAAAAAAATAACTGAAAGGAGTCTCGAATGTTCGAGCAAAATAAGACGTTAGAGTTAAAAAAACATGTGGCAACCATTCACTCTAGTAATAAGCTTTCATTATTACAGAGAAAGATTGCAAATGCGCTTTTGTATAATGCCTATGATGATCTACTCATCAAAGAAGAATACCAAATTCATATTGGATCCTTATGTAAATTAATTGGCTATGACAGCAATGACCATAAATCAATAAAGAAAGCCTTAGTAAACTTACTTTCAACGGTTATCGAATGGAATTTGATAGATGGAAGTAAGGTGGATACAGAAGGCGTCTGGAACGCAAGCTCCATTATTGCAGATGCAAGTATTGAAGGTGCTCTTTGTACTTACTCTTACAGCAATAAAATGCGGAAGCTTTTGCATCGTCCAGAATTATATGGTCGGTTGAATATGGAGGTTCAGGCACAATTCCAATCCAGTTATGGCTTGGCCCTCTATGAAAATTGCATACGCTATCAAAATATCGGACAAACTCCCTGGTTTAATTTGGCTAAATTTCGTCAATTAATGGGTATTGAAGAAGGTAAGTATAAAATTTTTAGAGATTTTAAAACACGCGTATTAGATAAAGCCGTTGAAGAAGTTAATAAATACTCACCCATTACTGTTGATTCGCAAATGCGCAAACAAAATCGACAAGTGATTGCGATTCAATTTTTGATTAAACATGTCAATGAAATAATCACACCAGATAAAGAAGAAGATGCTTTATTGCAAAACGTACAGGCAGAGACATTAAAAATCATATTTGGTCTTTCTAAAAAGCAAACAGCAGAAGTCTTTTCTGCTTATTCGTCAGAATATATTGCCAGTAAAATTGTATTAATTGAAAATTCCACTAGCTTTAAAGCAAATAAAATTAATAATCTTGCTAAGTATTTTTTGTCTGCATTGCAAGAAGATTATCAACCCGCTGCTACTAATACTAAACAAGCTAAAGTTGTCACTGCAAAACAAAAACAAAATGAACAAAGTAAAGCAGATGAATATAGGCGTTTTCAAGATAAGCAATTGTATCAATTATTTGAGAAAAGAGGCTCTGCAGAAAAAGAAACGGTTTTGAAAAAGTTTCAAAAATACGTTAGTAAAGGGATTTATTATGATTTATATTTGAGAGATGGGTTGGCAAATATTTTAGTGCGAGATCAATTATGTATGTTCTTGCGACATGACGATCCTGAAAAGTTGAACGATGTTTTATCTTATGAAGAGTGGGTGAAATAAAAAAGGAATGATCCCTGCAAAGCCACACTAATACTGTCACTCCCTCAGCCCGGATGAGGAAGGAACCCGATCGGCAGAGCCGCGAGGATGAGACACTTCGTAGAATACTAAATAGTCATAAGGAAATTATAGATGATCAATAAATTTATTGTACTTTCAACAATGTTTTTATTACAAACTACAAACGCAAAACCCTTAGGTTCTGAGCATTGTTTAGGTATAGATAAAATAACCCATA
>DHJK01000024.1:0-818 GCA_002404295.1 Legionellales bacterium UBA4722 | reverse complement strand
AACAAGAATAGCACCTTACCATTATCTACAGACACACCTGTAGAGAGAATCGTCGAACCTTATCATAATCCATTAACGCGAAAACTCGCGATTGTCACATGTCATTATGCGAACGATACACTAGTGCTTCAGCGTACCTATGAAGAAGGCCTTTCACCATACCCTGATGCAAACTATATAGCTGCAGATTCAAACATAGATATAGAAGGAAATTTCAAATCCATTTTTTTTAATAGGTCAACATCCTGCGCTACTACTGTCGGTGCTATAGATAAATGTCCTTGGTTTTTTTTAGAAGAAACAACTAATAACGATGTTCCATTAGGTTTTTATGGGGCTCATGGCTGGATGTAAACAGTATCTATTTTAAACAATATAGATTAAATTTAATACAGTCAGATAGAGGCTAAAAATGCTATACTTGATAAGTTAGTAACGTTTATAAAGATCGATTTTCTAATTCAGAGGAAAATCAGATGTTAACTTCTAAAAATATATTATTAAGTAAGCTTAAAGAAAAGATTCAACAAAAACCGACACAGCATTTAGATTTGCTTTATGATTTACTGCCTGAAAATGAAGAGCAAGCTGAAAAAATATTACAACTTATTGAAGAGCTAATCAAAGAAAAAAAATTAAATGCCCATATAATTTATAGACATATGGAAAAACCCTTATTTTTTCAGGATAAAAGCGGCCAGGATTTTGTTAAAAGAGATCCATTGATCGCTAAATTAGTGCGAGAAGGCGGTCTTAACTTTATTTAATTATTATCTTAAATTTAAATACGGTTCTGCGTTAAGTGCAGAGTTAATGGC
>DHJK01000075.1:9185-12300 GCA_002404295.1 Legionellales bacterium UBA4722 | reverse complement strand
ACACAGTTAAATGAACACTCTCTAACCTTGAGGTGAGGGCGGTAGATATGTTAAAGATTATTTGTACTATAGCTATAATTTCCATTATATGCTTAGTTTATTTTTTATGGATGCCTCCTTTAGCCCAGATTATATTTTGGTTTTCCTGTGTAATATATTTTCTTTGTATTGATCCTCTTGTCTATCGCTGGTGGATTATTCCTAATATTGAAAAACGCTATGGAAAAAAATTAATATTTTGTTATCCAAGTTATAAATTTTACCTTCTTCCTTCAATTAATTTAGAAGTGGCTGGATATATAGTCTTTGCTTTATTAGGATATACTTTCAAAAACCGTTATGAAGCTATGCATAAAATTAATTATGATGTGAAAACAGCACCCAAACTAGAGATTATAGTAAGCTTTATAACAGTGGGTTCGGTAGTGCTGGGACTTCTTCTTCCACTGATCAATTTTTTGTATCAGGGGTTATTAACGAACCCGCTAATGCACTAGAGGTTGCCTGGAAGAATCTCCAAAAGTGACCGGTTTTTAATTTAGCCCATGCAATTATACAGCTTTGCGTAGTTTTTTCTCCAAGAGCAGTTTCTTTGCTTCTTATTCCTGCTGCCATGGCGTTAGGGCTTAACCCCATTTCGGAGAGAGAGTTGACACTAAAAAGGTATTTCTATATCATGGTTTGATTATTTTATAACCTATAATTAATCTATTGGTGATTTTATGAAAAGTGCAGGGCAGTTTTATGACAAGGAGCAGAGCGCTGCCTCTTTGACTGATGCCAAGGGTGCTGACTTAGAACGTTACACTTGTCCTTTTACCAAGTCTTTATTTTTTCTTCCTTATCGAGCGCCTGAATGTGGCCATGTTTTTGAGCGTGAAATAATTTTTGCTCGGGTAAAAACTGGAAACAAAGTATGTCCTATGAGTGGTTGTAACTGTATTCTTGAGATAGATAAGACTGCAATAGACTGCAAATTGTTTAATGAAATTAGTCAAATGATAACACGGGACCCATCTCTTGCAGCAAGGCGGTATTTTTCTATTTCTCTACTGATCGACATATTAAATGAGACTGCTATAAACGCAACTCAAATTCTATTTTTGGAACATTTGCTCAAGATATTAGAAGAAAATCCAGATGTGTTAAATACGGTTGATTCTGAGCAAGGCTATTCACCCCTTTTTGTTTTATGTAATGATAATGGGCGTCAGGGTCGTCTACATGCGCATTTTATTCTTGCCGAAAACGCTAAGTTACGAGGAAATATTACTTCTGCAGGATTTAATGCTCCTTGTACAGCAGATTATTTAAAAAATCTGACTCCGTTTTGTATGCTGCTCAGGGGAAATGGTTTTAGTATCTTGGAAGGCGATCCTGTACTACGCCAAAAAGTGTATCCAAAAACTTTAACTCTTTTAGCTGAATGTAAAAGCTACGAGGGGATATGTCCGCTATTACTACTAACAGCGGGAGGAGCTCGATTCTTACGCCAGTGCCCTGATCTTATTGATAAGATTTCTTCAGAAGATCTGAATATAATATATCCACAAGGGAAGTATAAAGGAAGTTCACCAGCACTTTGCTTAGCTAGTTGTTCTGATGGGGTTGATTTGTTGTGTGAATACCCAGACCTGCGCCATAAGATTCAGCCTAGTACTTTCGAAGCAATTTCTGAATCGAAATCCATGTGTGAAGGCGTGTCACTTTTTTTTGTATTGACTGCTACTTCCGAAGGACGAGAGTTATTAAGTGTGGATGAGGAATTTTTTGTTAACATGATGTCTCAAACAGGAATAAACACTATTAGTAAGATTGCGAGAAATAAGGGGACATCTCCAGCATATTATCTAATAGATAGTGAATATGGTCGTGCATTACTACACAGGTTTCCTCAGTTGTATAGAATGATAACCCTTGAAACATTATGCGCTATGAATGAAACGGATGGCGTAGATAATGGCATTTTTCCTCTGCTTCTTTTAGCAGTTAATGATCCGAATTTATTATTAGCGTGGCCGGGTCGTTTAACCGCAAATGCATTACTTCAAACCTGTCAAGCGGGTACTTATTTCGGTGAATCGCCTTATTCATTTTTAAAAAGAGGTCGTATCGGTCTACCAGTTCTCATTAAAATCCTTAAAAACAATATATTCTTACGAGCTGATCTAAGTGATAAAATCTCAGTAGAAGATAAACAATTTTTTTTAAGACAGGGTATTTCTTTTTCTTCTGGGTATAGACTTTCGCCATCTGACGAAGAAGCCAAACAAGATCCAATTACCACTACCATACAAAACTTAAAAATAGATCGAAAGAATACAAGTCATTTAGAGTTTTGGAATGATAAAACGGATACATGTTGGCATGGGAGAGGTGGAATAGAAATCATATATAATGGGACAAGTTATAGGGTTCCAACACATATTCATAAGATGATGGAATTAGCCGCAAACAAAGAAAATTATCAGGAGCTTGAAGTATTTGCAGCAGCACTCAGCAAAGCACGTCCAAGTTTTCGGAATTTTTTTTCGAGTAATCCATTTTCTTTTCTAACAAGAAATGAGATAACAAATAAAGTATATTCAAATAATTCCCAAGAAATAGCTAGTTTTAAGGTGTAAAATGGCTTTTTATAACTGGGTACCTTTAGCTTTGGGCAAACGTCTTGCGATACGGTCTTAAGTGAAGATAAAACCAAACTCATAGAATTCTCTAAATGTAATTATTATCACTTTATCGGAACAATACATATGAAATTAAACATTTTTAAAAAATTACTTAAATATACTTGTATAGCAAGTATATTATTTCCAGCGTTAGGATTTAGCAAAATGACAGACGTTTCACAATGCCCTGTTATTACACCTAATGATATTGAACAAGTGATAGACCAAGGTGCGGCTGTGACTGATCCTGATGCAACATTTCTACGTCAATGTATTCACTTCCCGTACACTGAATTAAGATCAGGCCATTACCGTGTAGCACCTATTATTGGATTGCCCTGATTCTAGTTTTAAGAAAACGGGGTCAGTCCTGACCCCGTTTCCGTGCTCGTGAGCGTGCCATCAGCTATCGTCATTGCGAGCTTGAGCGAAGCAACCTAGTCTTT
>DHJK01000075.1:1125-9119 GCA_002404295.1 Legionellales bacterium UBA4722 | reverse complement strand
CGTAACTCTAACTAATAGCTCACTCCGCAATCGTCATTGCGAGCGTGAGCGAAGCAACCTAGTCTTTGCAGAGCTGATTAGCAGCATGGGACTCACAAAAGCAGCGTTGAAAGACTGGGTTGCTTCGCTCACGCTCGCAATGACGATAGTTGATGACACGGTCACGACTGCTACAATGAAACTTCATCAGCACCCTAATACGAAAATTTAGCAATAACAGCACCATAATGATCCGATAAGTGTTGCATATCGTTGATGAATGATGTGTCAAGCGTGAGAGTGGCAGACTTATCTAAAGAAGATTTTCTATAGAAAATAAGATCAGGCGTTCCTCCCATCGTTGGAATAAGCTTATGATTTGTATCGTATGGATTCGCAGTGTCATATCCATAGGATTGCATTTTTGCAACTAACTCACTAGACTCAGGCGGGCTCATGCTATTCAGATCACCACCAAAAATAACTAAAGCCTTAGGATACTGTTTTATCAAGGTTGCAAGCTGAGCGGAAAAAGTTGCTGCATCTTTATCATGCGCAGCTTGTGTATTTCCACCTTGGCAAGTAGATGAACCCCAAGGTACGCACCAATGCGATGTGGCAGCTAGAATCACAGGGTCACTAGCAGGAGTTTGGGGAAGTAAGATTCCCACGGTTACTCTTCGAGGTCCTGCCCCTGGGCCCACATTCGGTATCACATCAAATGTGATGGTATGATCACATTTCCAGCGATGGAAATTATAAAATAAAGAAGCATCCTGGATGGTGCCACATAATGCATATTTCAATGGATTTAAACCAAAATTCAATAAATTTCTTGGATCCCCATTAGGCGTACTGTTCTCCTCTGTCATTATAAGATCATATTGAGGAATTCCATTTTTTGGATCGCCTTGATTCATTAAATCTGTTTCTTTATAGGCATTGCCATTGGTGAAAACAATATTATGTAAATTAAATTGCATTACCGCGATCGGTGTCCCGGCATATGCTTGAGATCCAAAATAAAATAAACAGGCGGTTAATATCGAGTAGGTTGTTTTTAATTTCATTGCTTATCCCCTTTTTAGTAGGCTTGATGAGCCATTATAGCGCAATAATGAGCTTTATTTGCACGAAATTAACAACTTGAACCTAATGCATTGAATATAAAGAATAAAACATCGCGAAACAGTCAACGATTAGATTCAGCAATAAAATGAAACGTACCCTTTTCTTAATAGTCCCTTAAGCTTGGACTGTTAAAATAGCGTTCTATAAAGTTTTAATATAATTCAACATTAGCTTTAAGCCTCACGCGAGTGGGTAAATGGATTCATTTTAGAAAAATGTTAGTGCTTGATTAACGAGGAATAATTTTATGCTGAGCTCATCATCTGAAAAAAAGACGGTTATTGCTCTTCCATGTTCTCATAAAATGTATGAGTTCCCTTTTCTTTTGGATATCATATTTCAATATGCTTCACTCTATTTCTATAGCTCTTTTCCTCCATCCTTCATGACAAGTCAGGATATGTTTTCCTATAAAAGCTTTCTAGAAGAAAAAGGAGAGCGAACAAAAAATAAAATATCTGCTTTTTTAGAAGGAAAAAAAAGAAGCGAAACATATCGATGTCAGGCAAGGATACAGCTAGCTACTGATACAGAAAAGATGAAAAATGAGCATGCAAAAAAGCTGGAGAGTGATATACAAAATCGAGAATTGCAATATAAACAAACCCTCAAAGATATTGATGAAGAAGAAAGCGAGCAAAAAAGAATTATACAACAAGATCTTTTGAGTGGTAATAATGCTATTTGTGAATTAATTAAGTTGTTTGAAGAATTTGAACGCCTGTTAGAAGAAGAATTAAAAAATAAATCATGTTGGAGTCGCATTAAAATAAATAGAGATCCTGATTATGATCGCAGAGTCTCCGATGGTTTAGTACTATTTGGTGTAATCGCAGTGGTAATTATCATTGCTTTGATTTGTATATCAGCCCTATGCTTGATGCCAACTGTAAGTTCTTTGATTCCGGTCGTTGCACATGCAGTGACGTCGCATTTTTTCTTCAACTTTACTATTTCGGCAGGATTTATCGGAGGGTTGATAATTGCTGGAATAAATGGACTGTTCAAGATTGATATGCGTGGAAATGAAAGATTTAGCCAAGATTCGCTTTCCTCGCTTTCACCCACAATAGTCGAAAAATTCGAGGAAATTAAAGCAGTGCAAAGCACTTTTGTCAATGATGACCCTGAGACTTCATTGGCAAATGTAAGCACGCAAAGCACACTACGTGTTGTTTGCTCCGCTTTCGGTAGAAATTTATCTTTTTTCAAGCAATTAAACGTAGATCAAACAAAAAAGGAAGCAAATGAAGACAAGAGCGCCTTCACGCCTAGTCTTAATAATAATAACTTAAATTAATTAGATAATAGAACATACTATTAAAAAGCTAGGTGCCGCCTAGCCTAGACATGACCCACCAAACTCCCGCTGACACTATTCCAGCCGCCGGAATCGTCAAGAGCCATGCCCAAACGATGCTTCGTGCAACTCCCCATCGAACTGCTCCGTGACCATTGAGTGACCCTACACCGACGATAGAACCCGTAATAGTGTGCGTAGTTGAGACGGGAATGCCGAATGCGGTTGCAATAAATAAAGTAGCTGCAGCGGACGCTTCTGCACAAAATCCGCTGACCGGTTTGAGTTTGGTGATTTTCATACCCATGGTTTTTACAATGCGCCAACCGCCAAATAACGTTCCCAATGCCATGACAAAGTTACAAGAGATAATGACCCATAGAGGAACATAAAAATGCGGGCCCAGTGCGCCAGTTGAAAATAATAAAATAGCTATAACACCCATGGTTTTTTGCGCATCATTACCGCCATGACCCAAGCTGATAAGAGCGGATGAAATAAATTGTAATTTACGAAACCAAAGATCGATGCGATGCGGTGTAAAATGAAAGAAAATCTTGGCAATGATAAACATCAGTAATAAACCAAAAACAAAACCCAGCAGTGGTGAAATGACAATGAAAGCGAGTACCTTTGAAATGCCCGCGAATTTTAACGGCGCAAAGCCTGCTTTTGCAATTGCAGTGCCTAGAAGCCCGCCTACGAGCGCATGAGAAGAGCTGGAAGGCATGCCAAAATACCAAGTCGTAATATTCCAGGTAATCGCGCCAATAAGTGCAGCTAATATAAAATTAACATTCACAATCGAAGGATCTATTAACCCTGTCCCGATGGTATTGGCAACACTTAGATGAAAAAATAAAAAAGCAATAAAATTAAAACTTGCAGCCCATAAAACAGCCCAATGCGGTTTTAATACGCGTGTTGATACAATGGTGGCAATGGAATTTGCCGCATCATGAAAGCCATTTAAAAAATCAAATAGCAATGCAAAAGCAATAGTAACAATGACTAAGGTTGAGAGCATAATTTAAGAATACTCGAGAATAATGCCTTTAATAGTATTGGCGACATCTTGACAACTGTTGATCACCAATTTTGTTTTTTCATAAATATCTTTTAATTTATAAAATTGTTTGAAATCCTTTTCATGGGCGAATAATTTTTTTTCACCCGCCAAGACGAACTGATGTGCTTTGCTTTCGTTATGTCCAATTTCATCACAGAATTTAAATATTTCATCTGCTTTTTTAAGGGAGTGTAGGCGATAAACAGCTTGTTTGAGTAATATGCTAGATTGCATACTTAACTCCGCAAGGCTGATCATTTCTTCAGGCACTTCCTTCAGTTGATAAAACGGAAAACGCTGCGCGCATCGGTTTAGTAAATCCAGGATATCATCGAGGCCGCTAGTTAATTCATGAATATCATGGCGATCAAAGGGGGTTATAAAAGTCTTATGTAATAACTCAAAAGCGCTATGTGCAATCTGGTCGCCTTTTTCCTCATTGGCGGCAATCGTATCTACATATTGTTGTTGGTTATCCAAGTTATGCAGCATCGTATGAAATTGTGTGGTTGAATCCACAATAATGTCCGCTGTATTTTGGAATAAGCGAAAAAATCCTTCTTGACTTGGTAAAAACCGCTTTAGCATATTTGTAATATTCCTTTGTTTAAAATTATTGCTCGCTCCTATCTCTCTCTCAGTCGTCATTGCGAGCGAAGCAATCCAGGTTTTAAGCAAGGCTTAGTATATTTAGGCTCGCTTTTTAACGCTTTGCTTTCGAGATGGATTGCTTCGCTTCGCTCGCAATGACGATAGCGATGAAGCTAGTGCTATTATCTACACAGCAATGCTTGCTCATAATGACGGCTTTGAGGCGTGCAATTACTGTTTAGTATCAAAATGGCTGCCATTCTATCACAGGTTATTGCAGTTCCCCCAAGATCTTTTCAATAAGGCTGATCCGGGTGGTAGGTTCATGTTCGGGTAGTGTAAAACGTAGTCGTTTGGGGCCATCCAAGCGAAACTGTTGTGATCGCATTTGAACCAATTTAATAATTTTCATAGGGTCTACGTTAGGTTTTTCATTGAACTCAAATTTACCACCTTTGCTAGTGGCTTCAATTTTAAGAACGCCTAATTTTTCCGCATGTTGTTTAAGAAGTGTAATCGCAATCAAATTTTTTGCAGGTTCGGGTAACAACCCAAAACGGTCAATCATCTCTACCTGAATTTCATCGAGCTCTGCGGATGTTTTTGCGCTGGCAATTCGTTTATAAAGTTGTAAACGGGTGTGGACATCCCCTAAATAGGTTTCAGGGATGAGCGCAGTGATATGTAATTCGATCTCGGTGCCTTTTGGAATGAACATGTCAAGATCAGGCTGCTTTCCTTCCTTTAAGGCAGAAACAGCGCGTGATAATAAATCCATATAAAGCGTAAAGCCAATAGCATGCATTTGACCACTTTGATTTTTGCCCAATAATTCACCAGCTCCGCGAATTTCTAAATCATGTGTCGCTAGTGTAAACCCAATGCCTAATTCTTCCAGTGAGGCGATAGCATCTAAACGCTTTGCTGCATCTGGCGTGAGATTTTTTTGTGAAGGAATCAGTAAATACGCATAAGCTTGATGATGTGAGCGTCCAACACGACCCCGTAATTGATGTAATTGTGCCAAACCAAATTTGTCGGCACGGTTAATGATGATAGTATTAGCAGATGGAATATCAATACCACTTTCAACAATCGTAGTGCAGACGAGTACATTAAAACGCCGATGGTAAAAATCAGCCATAATTTGTTCAAGCTCATGTTCATTCATTTGCCCATGAGCCACACCGATGCGTGCTTCAGGTGTCAGTTCTCTGAGTTCGCGCGCCACTCTTTCAATACTAGCCACTTCATTATGGATAAAATAAACCTGCCCGCCGCGCATAATTTCACGTAAGAGTGCTTCTTGAATGAGCGCATTTTGATTTTCATGAATAAATGTTTTAATGGATAAACGTCGTGCGGGTGGTGTGGCAATCAATGATAAGTCGCGAATACCCGCAAATGCCATATTAAGTGTTCGCGGAATTGGCGTTGCAGTGAGCGTTAAAATATCAACATTGACACGTAATGCTTTTAGTTTTTCTTTTTGTTTCACGCCAAAACGATGTTCCTCATCAATAACTACGAGCCCTAATTCTTTAAATTTAATGTCTGCCTGTAATAATTTGTGGGTACCAATAATGATGTCGATTTTACCTTCTTCTAAATGTGCCAGAACTTTCTTTTGTTCTTTGCTCGTTTGGAATCGTGACAACACTGCCACTTGAATTGGCCAATCCGCAAAACGATCTTGAAAATTTTGATAATGTTGTTGAGCAAGCAATGTTGTTGGAGCAAGGATTGCGACTTGTTTACCATTTTGTGTGGCCATGAAGGTAGCACGCATCGCGACTTCCGTTTTACCGAAACCAACATCACCGCAAACTAAACGATCCATAGATTTTTCTGAAATCATGTCACGAATGACTTCATCGATTGCTTTTTGTTGATCAGGCGTTTCTTCAAAGGGGAATGCAGCCGCAAAAATAGCATATTGGCCATCCAGTTCTTTGCAGGCATAACCCGTACGTGCTTCACGTTTTGCGTAAATATCGAGTAATTCAGCAGCGACATCAGATGCTGACTCTACTGCTTTTCGCTTGGCGCGCTGCCAATGTTCTGTGCCGAGTTTATGTAAAGGAGCATGCTCAGGTTCTGCGCCACTGTATCGACTAATTAAATGTAGTGATGCGACAGGAACATATAATTTATCGCCATCCGCATATTCTAAATTTAAAAATTCTGCAAATTGTTCGCCAATCGTTAATGTTTGTAAACCTAAGTAGCGTCCTACGCCATGATCGATATGCACAACAGGGTCGCCCACTTGTAGCTCTGTTAAATCTTTAATGATCGCATCGATATCTTGCGATGTTTCTTTGCGTTTACGGCGTTGTATAATGCGCTCGCCGAATAATTGTGCTTCGGCAATGACGGTCAGCGAAGGATCATTTAGTTTTAATCCATCATTAATAGAGGCAACAGTGATGCCATATTGAATAGAAGAATCTAAAAACTCTTTCCAAGAAGCAAATAGCGTTGGATTCAGCTGAATGTTGTTAAATAACTGTAGTAATACTTCACGTCGTCCTGCGGTTTCAGCGCAAAATAAAACGCGGCCTGTGTAGTTCGCTAAAAAATTTTCAAGTGCTTGTAAAGGGCGTGTTGCTTTGTGATCCACTTTTAAGTTAATAGGAGTGTCGGTCGCAAAACGAATATGTTGTGAATCGGCTGTTACGTTTTCTGTTGTGATTTTTACATGCGTGTGTTGACGTACACTATTAAATATTTCAGGGACGGGTACAAACAGTTGCTGTGGAGTGAGCAAAGGGCGCGTAATGTCATAAGCGCGTTGTTCATGCCGTGTTTGTATTTCTTGCCAAAATTCCTCTGCTTTTTTATGGACATTTCCGATAGAAATGACAATGCTGTTTTTGGGAATATAATCGAATAGAGTAGCTGTTTTTTCAAAGAATAAAGGCAAGTAATATTCTACGCCCGGTGAGCAAATACCCTCGCTGATGTCGCTATACAAAGGACAATTAAGTGGATTTCCGCTAAATTGACTGCGCCATTGCTGTCTAAATAATTCAATCGAATTTTCATTTAAAGGAAATTCTTTTGCGGGTAACAAAGTGATATTGTCTACTTTTTCCAGTGATCGTTGTGTTTCTGGCGAAAAAGTACGAATGGACTCAATTTCGTCATCAAATAAATCGAGACGATAGGGTGTCTTGCTGCCCATGGGAAAAAGATCAACAATTGCACCACGCACTGCAAATTCACCATGTTCACGTACTTGATCTACATAACGATAGCCAGCTTTTCCAAGTCGTTTTCTTGAGTTTTCTATATTTAATTTTTCACCTTGTTTGAGTAAAAATATATTACCTTCTAGAAAATCACAAGGTGCAAGGCGGTGCATTAAAGTGGAAATTGGAATGATGATCGCGCCTTGTTGTAAGGCCGGCATTTTGTACAGAGCCGATAGCCGATCAGAAATAATGTCTTGGTGAGGTGAAAACGGGTCGTAAGGCAAGGTTTCCCAGTCTGGAAAAGAAACAAGCAGTTGATGGGTTTGTGGTTGTTGAAAAAATTGTAATTCGTATTCCAAACGGGTTGCTGTTAGTGTGTCAGGGGTAATGATCAAAATAGGTTGTTGATTTTCAGCAATGACAGAGCTTAAAGTAAGTCCAATGCTTGAACCCAATAAGTTACCCCAGGTAAGACTTAAGTTCTGACCTGTTAGTAAGGGTGGATGTAATGGGCTATTTTCGGACATGGCGGCTAGTTTGCTGATAAATGAGGGTAGGGTCAAGTGTTAAATAAATGTAGGTGCTTGGTATATATTCATGGCGGGTTACTTATAGTTAACCTAGAATAATGGTGACTATTTTGTATTCGTTTGTGTCATTCTCATGATTGCTTAGGACACCTCTCCCCTTGTGGGAGAGGTCGACGCCGAAGGCGGCGGGTGAGGGG
>DHJK01000075.1:0-1011 GCA_002404295.1 Legionellales bacterium UBA4722 | reverse complement strand
AGGGGAGAGGTGTTCTAAGCAATAACATAAAATATTTCTAAAAAGGAATCGTTGCATGAGCTTAACAACCCTCAAGTCATCCATCATGCCCCCTGTCATCGCTCACCGTGGCGCCAGCGCCCAAGCCCCAGAAAATACCCTCGCGTCCTTTATCAAAGCAAAACAACTAGGCCTAAATTGGGTCGAATTTGACGTGATGCTTGAAGCCACAGGCGAAGCAATCGTCTTTCATGACGACGACTTAGAACGTACAACAAATGGCAATGGTCCAATCATAAGTTGCACCTACAATTATTTAAAAACACTAGACGCAGGTAGCTGGTTTGATCCCATTTATTCAAATGAATGTATTCCCTCGCTGCAAGAAGTGCTACAGGTATTATATAGCCACCAACTGGCCGCAAACCTTGAAATTAAACCACTGCCAGGACATGAGCAAAAAACAGTTCAACGTGTATTTGAAATATTAAATGAAAATACCTCACAGTTGCCATCACCCTTATTGATATCAAGTTTTTCACCCATCGTTTTGAGGCTGGTAAGAAAAATTTCTCCATCCACTTTGCTAGGCGTATTATTCGATGAATGGCAAGAAAATTGGCAAAGCTTCTGCATAGAAGTGCAATGTACATCTGTTAACATCAATCAAACATTATTAACGTTGGATAGAGTAAAGCAAATTAAAGAAAAAGGTTATTTGCTACTAGCCTATACAGTGAATAATATTGAACGAGCACATGAATTATTATCGTGGGGTGTAGACGCCATATTTAGCGATTGCCCACATGCCATTCTTGCTGGATTAAAAATTAAGCCTTAATGTCATTATTCACCGAGCTTCCATTGTCTTAATCGTGAACGTGCCTCAATCCTCGTCATTGCGAGCGTGAGCGAAGCAACCTAGTCTTTTAACGCTGCTTTTAAGACTCAAAGGTACTAATCAGCTTTGAAAAGAACTAGGTTGCTTCGCTCACGCTCGCAATGACGAAGATCTGTCTCTTATACACATCT
>DHJK01000066.1 GCA_002404295.1 Legionellales bacterium UBA4722 | reverse complement strand
ATTTAGCGCCAGCGACTAACTAGGGTGAAATCCTCTTTTGTGGGTATAGGCGCCCCTGTGAGCCTGTGCATATATTAAGCTTGTCTTGTTATGAAAGTAAAGTTTTTTCTCAAAAAAGTGTGGCGTTATGGAATAGGTGTGACACTCTTTTTCAAGCCATTTCCTAACCTTATCTGATTTTTATCTATATATTCATGCAATTAGAATAAATTAATCATTTAATTAGCCGCTTATCATGCTTGATTTTTGTCAGAAATTCATATATATTTTATGACAAGAGGATTAACATCATGTCAACCATATTAAGAATTCAACAATATGTTCAGAGAACCCCTCGCGGGACGCCTTTCACTACCACAGCGTTGATGAAACATGGTGCGCGAGCAGCTGTAGACCAGGCTCTATGCAGACTAGCCAGCGCCGGAAAAATAGTAAGACTAACCCGCGGCGTATATGTACGCCCCGAAGAAAGTCGTTATGTAGGCCAGGTTTTGCCTGAACCCTTTAAAGTAGTTGAAGCAATGGCAAAGAAAACAAATGAAATTATCCAAGTGAGCGGCGCTGAAGCAGCAAGACAATTCGGCCTCTCCACCCAAGTGCCTGCTCAACCTATTTTCTTGACGACAGGACAATCAAGACGGTTTAATATAGGAAACCTTGAAGTAACTCTCAAACATGTTAGCAGAAAAAAAATACCCTTCCCCGAATCCAAAGTCGGACTAGCCATTTTAGCGTTATGGTATCTCGGCAAAAAATTAGTAACCCCTCAAACAGTCGAAAAAATAGAAAAAAAACTTACTGCAACTGAATTTGAGAAATTTCAATCTTCACGAGAATATATGCCTGCATGGATGAGTAATGCAGTATTACAATATACAAATACAAAGGAGACTAAGCGTGTCTGAAGCTTATTTAAAACTACCCAAAAAAGAACAAGCCTTAATTCTTGGAAAATTATCTAAAAATAAAGAGATTAAAAGAGATGCTCTTTTATTAGAAAAAGATATTTGGATATGCTGGGCATTAGAATTTTTATTTAAAATGCCGGATCGGTTACCAATGGCGTTTAAGGGCGGTACATCATTATCCAAAGCCTTTAAGGTCATTGATAGATTTTCAGAAGACGTAGATATTACCATCGACTATCAGGCATTTAACTGTGGCGACCCATTTGCAGAAAGCACCAGCAAAACCAAGATAAAAAATATTAGCCTTCAACTCAGATCAATGGTGACACAACATATAAAAGACGCTCTCATTCCCTATTATGAAAAAATAATATTGGAGCAATTCAAGGAAAATGCTCCTACCGTTGAAATAGATAATGATGGCGAAACACTTCACCTACGCTATCCATCAGTAATAGAACAAAAAAGCGGGTACATTATTGATAGCATTCGCCTTGAATTTGGCGGCCGAAACTTAACTATTCCCAGTGAACCCATCACAATCGCTACGGATATTTCTGAATATGTAAAAAACTTGTCGTTTCCTGTAGCGCAAGCAACGGTGCTATCTCCTCAAAAAACCTATTGGGAAAAACTCACGCTAATTCACTACGAATGCAATCGCCCCACACTAAAAGAAGATGCGGATCGAATCTCAAGACATTGGTATGACATTTCAATGCTATCCAATCATCAAATTGGAAAAAATGCTGCGAATAATCGCGAACTTTTAAACGAAGTAATCAAAGTTAAAAAAACGTTCTATGATTCAGGTTTTGCAAAATATGATGATTGCCTAAATGGAAATTTTCGCCTAATACCCAACGAAGATTATCTAAAACTTCTAGAAATAGATTTTATTAAAATGCTTAGCAATAAAATGTTTTATGGAGAGCAACCTAATTTCACCAGGATAATCTCTGAAATAAAAGAATTGGAAAACTCAATCAATGGAAAATGATACACAAGGATAAGGAGACATATATGGATATCGAAGAGATACGCATTCGTATAACTGAAATGGGCATTTCAGCAGGTCAGGGACAGGAAGAAAATTCAAAATTACTCTATTCTCTTTTGGTCGCCTTAAATGGAAGTGGCCTTGCAGCATCACTAGCATTCATTGGTACAATACTAAACTCAAAATTAAATTTAGGATATGTTCCATTTTATTGGTGTGTAATATGTTTTGGAATGGGATTAACAGCGGGTTTTATAAGCCTTCTTTTTAATTATTTGTATTTCAGAATGGCTGTATCAAGATACGAAAGAGAATATTTAGCTGCTGATGCAACCAAAATAACCACTGCTGAGCACTACATACCAATTTTAATTGCGCTATCTACTCCAACGTGCGGAATGAAAACCACAGCATGGTTAAACAGGTACCTTCCTGTACTATCTGCTACGACATTCGCAGTCGGGCTATTCTTCGGCATATATTACCTCCATATTCTTAGAGCAGTTTTTTAGACTAGGAGGAATTCAGCCATGAGCATACAGCCACACAAAGAAAGACTAAAACAACCAGATGATAAAACCAAACTCTATAAAATTATTCCCCTAAAGTTCCTTGAAGACATACTTGATAAGAACTACTTTCATTTTCAAAGAGTAAACACTTACAAAGATGATATAAATGATTCTGACCAACCACGCATAGACAAAATGCTTGCTGAAAAAAGTATTTTCTTACATTCAAAAAATTATTCTGCTAAGGATTATTATGATTCTTGCCGATCTAGGACATATGCTTGCTGCTTTTCAACAAAACTGACAGATCATTTATTTGAGAACTATTATAGCAAACCGCAAGATAAAGCCATTTGTTTAGCATTCAATAGTCCAAACCTGATTGACCAATTAAATAATAATTTCAGTAATTCACCAATAAAATATGGGCAGCAAAGACTCAAAAATTTTCTCGACATTAATCATGGTTTAGTCGAATATGGCAATTTCGAAGATCGATTCATGCATGACTTACTTCCAAATCCAATAGAGTATGTCTACTTCAAGGATAATAAGTATTCAGAAGAACATGAATTTAGAACGGTCATATCAACAATAGGGATGGGCAATATTGTTTTGCCAGATAAAAGCCCTTTTCAATTTGCTGAATCTATAAATTTGAGTATAAGCCTTGTTGAAGCAAGTAATGCTAACATTTTAGAGAAAATTATACTCGGCAAAAATAGCGATAAACAAGCAACCGAGCAATTACTGAAAAAATACAACATAGATTCACAAATCATCCAATCATATACAAATAACAAGTGAAGCTCAAAAAAATGCTCAATAACACAATGAAAAAACAACCCCAATGAATCTGCTTGAAATTGATAAAATAACAGCCGCACGTAAATTGTTTAATGACGCTACTCTTTTGTTTTATGAAAGAAGAAGCGCCATCTCAATTCATCACCTTGCACATGCTGCACATGAAGTTTTATGTGCTATAACCGGCGATAGTCGCATGCTTAATCTGGTGGGGCTAACCCCTGATGGTGAGAAGAAGTTTAAGCGTGTATTTAATATTTCAAAAAATTTCATCAAACACGCAGATAAGGACCCAGGTGCTAGACTTACGCTTAACACAGAAAAAAATATATTGATATTGTTTGACTGCGCATGGATTATTATCTTGCATCTTGATAAAGAATGCATTTATAGCCAAACAGTAATCGCGTGGTGCGCCTTCATGTATCCTGAACTATTCATTCCGGAGTACATCCAAACGGTGCATAGCTCCATACCCGTGACATTTAATTTACAAGATTTTGAGACTATAGCAATGGATTTAAAATCACATTATTATGATCACTAAGGGTGTAGATAAGTGACGGACCTCGGTTCAATTCCGGTGCCAGTACGGAAAAAATGGGGGCCGATTTGGGGGCCTACACAAAAACCACATTTAGATAATTTATTTCATTCAATCATTTACTTAACCAATGTGAAAGAGCCCACTGGAAATGGCAAATATGTATTTCCAACTATCCGAACCCCTAAGCGACCCATGTCTGAAAATACAGTTACTGAGGCGCTGCGACGGCTAGGTTATACATCAGATTTATTTTACTGATATTCGGATTTCAACCTTAACAGATATTGCTTAAACTCCAGCAACTTTTTTTGCTTGCTAGGAAAAAAATATAATCTAAATGTTAAATACCGATATGATGCATAAAAAATCGCCATATCTATAAGCATTTTATAGCTCCCACTTAAATGTGCATCATCAAATATGCGCCAAAAAGCAACGAATGTTATTCCACTTAAAATTATTATGTAGTCTTTTGGAATGAGATTATCAGCTTTAAATTTACCTAACTCCATTTCTAAAAATTGTAATGATTTATTAATAGAGAATGACAATGGGGTGTCCTGTAATTTTTCTTTCCATAAATAATATTTAAATTGCTCAAAGTAAGTTGGAATTAAAAATTTTATCTTGTATCTGTGCCTTAGTATTTTAACACAAT
>DHJK01000039.1:756-7574 GCA_002404295.1 Legionellales bacterium UBA4722 | reverse complement strand
TCTACTTTGCTGGGGCAAGATCACTCTTATGGTTTTGACTTCGAGTGCTGCAGCTAACCCTGTAGGTGGTCAAGTTGAAGCAGGTAGCGCTACCATTACAACTCCCTCTGCGAATACAGTACAGATTAATCAAGTAAGCGATAAGGCAATACTCAGTTGGCAAAGTTTTAATATTGGTGCGAGTGAAAAAACACAATTTATTCAACCTAACGCGAGCTCAGTGGCTCTTAATCGTATTAATCCCAGTCAAGGCGCATCACAAATTTTGGGAACTCTCACATCTAATGGACAAATTATTTTAGTGAATCAAGCAGGAATTTATTTTGGTCCTGGATCACGTGTGGATGTCGCTGGCATCATCGCATCTACATCAGATATTACCAATCAAAACTTTCTAGCAGGAAACTATATTTTTGATCTACCTTCGCAATATTATGGATCCATCATCAATGAAGGTAGTATTATAGCATCACAAAATGGTTTAGTTGCTTTCTTGGGCGCTTCTGTCTCAAATAGAGGTTTAATTCAAGCAACGTTAGGTTCTGTCATTTTAGCTTCAGGCAGCCAATTCACAATTACTTTTTCTGGTAATCAACTCATTAGCTTTGTTGTGGATGGCGATGCAAGGAGTGCGGGTGTTGATCAGAATGGTGTTGCATTAAAAAATGGTGTCAGCAATTCGGGCCAAATTATGGCGAATGGCGGGCGAATTTTAATAACTGCAAAAACGGCTAGTACGACTCTTGATAATGCCATCAATATGGTAGGCGTTGCGCAAGCTCAATCTGTGAGTGAGCATAATGGTGAAATTATTTTATCGGCTAGTGCGGGTGTAGTGCATGTCGCAGGCAAATTGGATGTCTCAGGTATAAGCACAAACGAAAAAGGCGGTAAAGTAACGATTATAGGTAAAAATATTGTCATTGATGCACCAACTGTGATTGATGCAAGTGGTTTTGCAGGAGGCGGTGAAATTTTAATAGGTGGCAATCTTCAGGGTTTAGGAGTTGAACCTAATGCGTTAAATACAACAATAAATTTAGGTGTTCTCATTAAAGCGAATGCTTTGCAATATGGTCATGGCGGAAAAATTATCGTTTGGTCAGATAAAGTGACAACGTATGCAGGACATATTTCAGCAACAGGCGGCGCTTTAAGTGGAGATGGTGGTTTTGCAGAAGTATCAGGACATAAATCATTAAAATTTCATGGTACTATTGATTTAACTGCAGCGCATGGTCTAACGGGTAGATTGTTGCTTGACCCTGAAAATTTAACGATTCAAATAGCAGGTCCGTCTACCGTAGATAATTCTGGAAATATTTATACTTCAAACGTAGACAATTCAATACTCACAGTCGCTGATTTACAAACTGCATTACTGAATGCGAATGTATTAGTTCAAACAGGTTCAGGTGGATTACAAGCAGGTGATATTACTGTCGCAGATAGTATAACTTGGAGTAATCCGAATACCTTAACATTAAGTGCATTTCAGAATATTATTATGAATGCATCGATTAGCAATTCATCAGGCGGCAGCCTTACATTGAAAGCAGATAATACAGGCACTGGAATCGGTACCATTGCATTTTCCGGTATTACATCACAAATTAATATGAGTGGCGGTGGCGCAGTTAATCTATATTACAATCCATCAATCTTTCCAACACCCACTAATTTTTCTAGCAATGTCACAACGAGTGGTGGCACAATTTTTACACCTTATATGCTTGTCAATACGCTCACCAATTTACAAAATATGAATAACAATTTAACTGGTAATTATGCTCTTGGAACAAATATTGATGCAAGCGCAACCAGCGAGTGGAATGCAGGCGCTGGATTTGTACCTATTAGCACCAGTGCTGCGAATTTTACCGGCCAATTTGATGGGCAAAGTCATATCATTGATCGCTTAACCATTTTTCTTCCTCTGGCAGACTCAGTCGGTTTGTTTGGCTATGTTAATTCATCTGGCATGATTCAAAATATCGGACTAACCAATATGACGATCACAGGGCTCACGAATGTGGGTGGTCTTATCGGATTTGATGCAGCAGGCATTGTAAATAATGCCTACAGCACAGGCACTGTGACATCAGGTGCTGATAGCAGTAATGTGGGTGGTCTTGTAGGGTTTAGCGGCAGCAATGTTATCAATTCTTATAGCACAGCAACTGTATTAGCAGGTGCTACTAGTAACTATATTGGTGGGCTAGTTGGACGCGCTGGCGCGAGTATTAATACGTCTTATCACGCTACGGGTTCAGTGACCGCAGGTGCTACAAGCGCTTTTGTTGGCGGGTTGACAGGATATAGTGTTGGCAGCATAAGTCATGCTTATAACACAGGACCTGTCTTTATAGGTGCGACCGGCAGCTCTAACGTAGGTGGTTTGATCGGATACAGCGTTGGCAATGTTTATTATTCTTATAACACAGGTGCTGTTACTGCAGGCGCTGCTGTCACGAATGTCGGTGGTCTCGTTGGATATGGTTTTGGCACTATTAATAATTCCTATAGCACAGGTTTGATTGTAACCGGTGCCACAGGTAGCAGTAATATCGGAGGTTTGGTTGGATTTGCTGGCAACAACGTCAATAATTCTTATAGTAATAGCAGTATTTCAGGAGGCGCTGCAAATAATAACGTAGGGGGTCTAGTCGGTCAAAATAATGCGATCATCAGTAACTCCTATAGCACAGGAAGTGTAGCAGCTGGAGCGGGAAGTGCTTTTCTAGGTGGATTAGTTGGATTAAATAATGCAACAGTCAATAATAGTTTTTGGGACATCCAAACATCTGCCCAACTTGCAAGTGCGGGCGGCGCTGGCAAGACGACTGCCGAAATGATGCAACAAACAACATTCTGTCCAAGTGGAAATTGCAGCGGCGATTTAACACATTTTGATTTTGCAACTAATTGGGGCATCGTTAATGGAGTGATATACCCTTACCTGATACCAGCCACTCTTACCTATGCTGCAAACACAGGTAACATGACTTATGGCGGTGTTATTCCATTCTTCTCTGGAATTATTACTGGATTTGTAGGCAGTGAAACATTATCCACTGCAACAACAGGATCATTATCATTTACCACACTTGCAACTGCCAACAGTAATGTAGGTAACTACTCGATAAACGGATCTGGATTGACAGCAAACAATGGTAACTATGTATTTACTCAGTCTGCTAGCAATGCCACAGCGCTTACGATTAATCCTGCTACACTCACGTACGATGCAAATACAGAAACGATGACCTATGGCAGCACAGTTCCACCACTTTCAGGCGCAGTCACGGGATTTGTGAATAGTCAAACGCAAGCCAGCGCAACGACTGGTACTTTATTATTTACATCGCCCGCAACGTTTAACAGTAATGTCGGTACTTACTCAATCAGTGGATCTGGCCTGACTGCTAATAACGGCAACTATATATTCAGCCAAGCAGCCGGTAATGCAACGGATTTCAGCATCACTCAGGCAGCCTTAACACTCACCGCTACGAATCAAAGCAAAACATATGGTGATACATTAACATTAGGCACGAGTGCATTTATTCCAGTCGGCTTACAAAACAGTGAAACAGTGGGCAGTGTTACACTCACCAGCAGTGGGGCATCTTCATTAGCTAATGTATCCAGCAGTCCATATGCAATTGCACCTTCTGCTGCAACAGGCGGTACTTTTACAGCCAGTAATTACAGTATTAGTTATGTCGATGGAATTTTGACTGTGAATCCTGCGACTCTTATCTACAATGCAAATACAGGTACAATGACATACGGCAGCACAGTTCCGCCACTTTCAGGCACTGTTGCAGGCTTTGTAAATAGTCAAACGCAAGCCAGTGCAACGACGGGGATACTAGCATTTACATCATTAGCAACCTCTAGTAGCAATGTTGGGAATTATGAAATTAATGGTTCTGGTCTAACTGCAAATAACGGTAACTATATATTCTCTCAAGCAGCCAGCAATGCAACAGCATTGACAATTACACCCGCTACCCCTGTTGTACCAGTCGTTGATCCGGTTATTGTAAGCACTATTGCATCAAATCCTAATCTTGAATTGATACCTAATATTCTCTCACCAGAAACAACTATAAATAACGGTACCAATAACGGATCTCCTGACATAACTATTATTAATAACACTGATTTTTCACTAGGCGGTCAGAGCCTCACATTTATAGATACCAGCTTAAGCAATGCTTCAGGAATTTTATCAAATAATTCTCTGGGTTCTTATGCAGGCACCGTCATGAGTACGTTACTCAATGACAATATTAAATTATCGAATACAGTTATTTATTCTTTATTAGAAAATAATACGGTTAGTCAGAGCAATATAATTACATTCATATCTAAGGATAGTAAAAATATTAATACAAGTTTATTTCTAGCTGGTTTGTTAATATTAATTATTACATTATTAGCAATGCGTTTGTTGACTATAATAGCTAGGAAAAACAATGTCCTTGCAGAAAATGCTACGACTAGTTTACATGACTATTACAACGAAGCTACGGTTGCACATGTCATCAATGGCGATGCTATACCCATAGAGCATCTCATTACCACTAATTATATTTTCAAAGGTAATAATTGGGTAATAGAATCGCCCTATAGTGAATTTGTTCTATTAAAGATTATTCCTGCTAAAATAGGTTTAATCCCTGTATAATAAATGCAACACAATACATGAAATATAAGCAAATAAAAGGTGATCTCGCCCCAAAAAAACGGGCGTACAACTAAGCGACTATTTGTGCTTCAAAATATACAGGGCTTAAATAGCCAAGTCCAGAATGTAGACACTTTCGATTGTAATAAACATCGATATATTCAAACACGTGATTTTTCGCATCAGCGCGCGCTGAAAATCTCTCGCCATGAATCGCTTCAACCTTTAAACGATGGTTCCAGCTTTCCATGCTGTGGTAATTGTAGACAGTTTATTAAATATAGGGTAAATTATGCGGTACAAAAGCATTAATCACAAATAGGAAGCATCAGTTTTATGCTCAGAAGAATAGCCGTTAGAAATGCTGAATTTCAAAAAAGAAATCAAAAAGTTCCCACTAAACAAGCAATGACTCTTGAAGAACTTCTCAGCTTTGCAGAAATTAGAAAGTTGATTGTAGAATTTATTATTTTTATTCGGGCAAGTAGATTTCTAACGAATTCTCTCATTAGTACAATAGATTATACGACATTAATAGAAATGCAAAATGAATATTATAGCCAATTGCTTATCATGGAAATAATAAAGCTTCCAATTTGTAAAACAAACAATTGCGAAAAATATGTTATAGAAAAAAGAATTAAACCTCTGTTAAACGATTTAATGCTATCTAAACATAAAAATGATGAATGGGCTTTACAATATATTGCTCATTTTTTTGCGAGCCATACCATTTATCAACTTCCTTTCTATTATAATCCCCTTCACGCAATCAAGGAAAAAGCCTATGAGGCCTTTATCAAAAAAAATACCTATAAGTCTACGGAAAAAAATATTTCTCTGTTTTCCTCATTTCAAGAAGGTCTAAATCAACATATAATATTGATTGGCATTGCGATACCTGAAAAAATTCTATTTTTCCAAAACTTGTGTCAGTCTTTATTTCTAATATCATCTTTTCTTATCGGATGTATCGTGTTTTTTCAGTTAGTGAAGTTGTTGCCTCCCATGTTTGATGAGCCAATTCTTACATGGTTTAATCTTGTTGTCTCGGCCTGTATTTCACTTAGGATTAATGGGGGATTCATAGCGCGTATGCTGCTATCTTCTCCCTATAGTTGGGATGCTGCAGGCGCAGTTATTCAAGTTGGTTTGATGGATGAAATAAACAACCTAATGTCTATCGATAATTTTCCTAACAGGCCTAAAAAAATATTTTCTAACAGCGAAATCTATGATTCTGCATTTCAAAAGCTTATATCGATAACTGCAACAACTCTACCTCGTATTGTGCCTTCTATTGATGATAAGATGCCTCAACCTGATGAGCATAAGCTTAAAGAAAAACGCAAATTTAAATCGACGCTACCTCAATCTCTTCCTTCTTTAAATAGCTTTCCTTGTGTCAAATTAACGTGGGAAGATCCTACTATTGAACCGCTACGTGGTATTGTTAAAAATAATGATATTGCTTTTATGCTAACACCGGACATTAGCAGACTATGGTCAATGAAACGTGCTATTCATGCTCGTTGCAGATATCACTTTTTCTTTCAGCCAATCCACGATACTTCTACTCAACATCCTATGGCAATTCATTTTAGAGAAATCATTTCTTTTGCCCACGTCGTGCCTTCTGAAGCACATCCTGGTGTAGTGGAATTAAAAAAAGATAATCAGGATTTTCCTGGTGCGCAATATAAAGCAAAATCACTTTCTAAAGAAGCAGCAACTTGGCGAGTCGGTTTGTTTGCTTTCACTCGTAGCAAATCGATAGAACTCGAAGGTGATTCAAAGCAACAGCTACCAGAGTGCTTAAAAAATAAAGTATTTTATTTACATAAGCCTGGGCCACCAAAGCAAACGCATTAAATCATCTGAGTACGACTTTATTGACATAGTGCTCGTGCTTTCTTAGACACTTGGACTTTGGACAAGCTCAGGCCTAATCGTGAACGCGCCCGAGCCCGCGCGCGGCTTTTCGTTCAATTAACTCACTACTTTAGCCATTTTACAGCGTGATTTTCATGAGTGCTTGATTTTAGATAGTGGAAAATTCACCGAAAAGCCGCGCGCGGGCTCGGGCGCGTTCACGATTGGGCCTGAGGTTGTCCAAAGTCCA
>DHJK01000039.1:0-748 GCA_002404295.1 Legionellales bacterium UBA4722 | reverse complement strand
GTGATTTTCATGAGTGCTTGATTATACTCATAAAACGGTAAAGGTGCTCTAGAATAAAGTGGGCAAAGAGCTTGTATTTCTTTCTTTTATGGTTTAATATTGCTCATTCCAGGCTTCGTTAACTTCTTTCCAAGGTAACCATTCTCTCATGAGCCTAAACCGCAATCCAATCAACAGCCAGACCGAGAATGCATGGCCAGAACTCACTGACCAAGAACTACAACAAATTGTGGCGTCTTTATATTATGGCAGCTCTCTTGATGATAATAATCTCAATGAAACTATAGTCCTATTTTTGCTATATGATAAAGATCTTGACTCCCTAATGAGATACATAGAGGGGAAGGGAATAGAGGAATCGCAAAAAGAACTATACAAAAAAACTTTTCCATACCTGCAGACTGCTATGAGAGAAAAACTTAATAGCATTTCTTCTCATGATACCCTCACTACCTTTATCAATTTCATATTACCTGATTTCATCTTATCCGAAGTTGAGATACAAGCTATTCGATCAGTTAACTATGAGGATCTTAGATATGGCATGATACAAACTATTATAGATAAGCATCATGCTGTTAGACTTCCACAAATTGAAAAATTCAAGCTAGAAATATACCAAACAGATGAAACAAGCCAAACAGATGAAACAAACCTAATAAACGAGTTATATAAAAATATAAACCTTATTATTGACGCAATCATGCCGAGTACATGGCAAACGCTGTCTCTTATACATATCTGACGC
>DHJK01000110.1 GCA_002404295.1 Legionellales bacterium UBA4722 | reverse complement strand
TATTAGTAGTTATATCTAAAATATTCAACCTTTATTATAAGGCAAACATACATCGAACAATTCTGCCTTCTTTCTCAGCAACCTTTTGATTTATTTGTTTATAGCCTCTATTACCATTATAATTACAAAAATAAAGTTGCTTTTTGCGTAAAATATGCAATAATTAACATTATTATCAATTAATGGTGAAAATAGCCATGTTAATTCAATTTAATGTCTCAAATTATCGCTCGATCAAAGAAAGCCAGACATTGAGCATGGCAGCGGCTAAAGATGCTACTCGCCAAGACTCCAATTGCATGCATACCGGAATCTCCGGGTTACCTCAACTAGTACGTACAGCAGTATTATACGGAACCAACGCCAGCGGCAAGAGCAATTTAATTTTAGCACTAGCATTCATGCGAAGCATGGTAGAAACCTCTGCTGTTAGCATCCGCGAAGGGCAAACACTCAATATTTCACCCTTCCGATTCGATCCAAAAACCGCCAGTGAATCCACTGAATTTGAGGTGACCATTATTGAAAACGGTGTACGTTATCAATATGGTTTTGAGCTGAACGCTACTCGTGTGACAAGAGAATGGTTACTTGTTTATGTGGAACGCAAGGCGCAGCGCTGGTTTGAAAGAAAATATGACGCTAAAAAAGGTAAAGATGCTTGGTATTTCGGCACTCATTTTTTAGGTGGGAAACAACGCCATTTATGGAGTGAGTCTACACGTGGGAATGCACTGTTTCTTTCAGCAGCGGTCAATCTTAATTGCGAACAACTTCGCCCCATTTTTAATTGGTTTGCAAACAAACTAATTATTATCGGTAGCAATACTTCCCCTCTCCCATATTACACAATGGAATGCATTAAGAACGACCTAGATAAACCGAAAATTATTGAACTTTTACAGGCTGCGGATTTGGGAATCACAGATGTGCAAGTCAAAATGCAAAAGGGCCAACAGGTACAAGTGCGCCTAGAGTCTGGGACGGCTGCAATCGAAAGCAGGCAAGATGCTGATATTCCTAGCGCGACTCTTTTTCATCAAGACAAAAAAAATAATCCTGTAGAGTTTGCACTCGAAGAGGAGTCACATGGAACACAAAAATTATTTGCTTATGCTGGACCAATCCTTGATGTGCTACGGAATGGAAAAATATTAATTGTTGATGAGCTAGATAGTAGTTTGCATCAAAAAATGGTGCGATTTTTAATTAGCCTTATCCAAAATACCGACCTGAATAAAAATAATGCGCAGTTAATTTTCACGACGCATAACACTTCTTTATTAGATAGTGACTTATTTCGTCGCGATCAGATTTGGTTTATGGAAAAAGACCAAGAACAAGCATCACGCCTCTACCCACTCACTGACTTTAGCCCCAGAAAAGGTGAAGCACTTGAAAAGGGTTACTTACTAGGTCGCTATGGCGCACTGCCATTTTTTGGTGAGTTTAATTTATAACGGAGAGAAAGGCGTGAGCTCGGATCAACTATTCAAGAAGAAAAAATTTCGTAAAACAAAAGACCTTGCTCGTACTAAAGAGAAAAAATCGCCTTATGCGACAATAGCTATTGTCTGTGAAGATAGCAAATAGCGCTAGTGGCGCTAAGTCGGCAGGTGATAATCTCACTAGTGATTTACGTAAACACCTTGCTATATACAAGAAGAATGCTGTTGACTGGTTCAGCGAGATAATTAACAATCTTGAGATAGCAATCAAGCATGCAAAGCAGCTACAGAAACATAACTCTTCAACTAATTCTACGAATCCATCCACAAACATTCATGAGCTGGTTGAATTTTTAATAGGGCTCAAAAAATAAGGGTATCTAATTTAAGGTAAGGAGAAAGCCATGTCACATTTTGTTAAGGCAACGACAGGAATGAACCACTCGGTCATTTATACTGATGATGACGGAAAACATTTCCGATTTTCTGGTGGAACTCCTGCCTGGAGAAACCACAATCCAGGCAATGTGCATCCAGGCCATATCAGCAATAAACATAATCAAATTGGTGTTGCCTATAAACTTGCTATTTTTCCTGACTATGATTCTGGCCATGCTGCTTTACTCGATGTTCTGAAAATTACTTATACTAATGCATCAATTGAAGAAATGATGCAAAACTACGCACCTCCTCATGAAAACAATACCAAAAAATATATAAAATTTTTACAGGAAGCTACAGGCGTAAAAGATGGTAAAAAAATTAAAGATTTTACTTCTAGTGAATTGGATAAATTATGGAATGGGATTGAAAAGATGGAGGGATCTAAAGAAGGAACTATCACAGAAGTCTTTCAAATTACCCAAGTACGCACAAACACGAAAGGAATTATATGTTCATTTTGTGTCAATGATGACTGGATCTCAATAGAGCAATGCATAGTGCTTGCAAAGAAAGGATTAGTTGATCTAGAAGTCTGCACTTCTCATTTAGGACATCCTTTTTTAAAAACACCTCCAAACACTTCATTTCAAGAAAAATTAGATAGCATTATTGATAAAAATCTCGAGGAAATAATCTAATGCGTCTAGTCGGATTGTATTTTTTCTTACTAACAATAATGTCATGCCCGGCCATTGCAAACGAATCATCTACTCGCGAAGTAAAGATGCCAGTTTTTTCTAAATCGGGTAATATTTACTATACACAAGCGCGTGGCCATACAATCACAGTAACACATTCTGGAAAAGATTCTGATCCTGTATTGTCTTTAGATAAGAAATTAATTGCTTTTGCTAGAATCGGTGATAGGGTGATTCCCAAGGGTTGCGAGGGAAATACAGAAACAAAATATGGGAACCAGATTTGGATTTATAATATTTTAACAAAAAATGAACGATTACTTGTAGCGAACAATTTTCAATGTAATAACCCAGAAAAACAAATCATTGACCCAAACGTTCTAACTTTTTCACCTGACGCAAAAATCTTGTATTTTCTCACTTACGCATGGACTACTTCAAATGCATTGCATGGTGTTAATATAGACGGTAGTCACCAGCATTATATTGCACCCGCAAATTCACTAGAAGTAATTTCAAAAGGTACATACAAAGGTTACTTCATCGTTAATGAACATCGATATTTTATTCCTCCTGGCGGGACTTATGACTGGTATTGGCTCGTAAGTCCTAATGGGAAAGATGAAGGGCCTTTAGGTGAAGAAATAACAAATGAGCAGAGAAATTTTCTTGAGTCATAGTGCTAATAGTTATTGACGTTAGTGTTATTCGAATCAGTGACAATATGTCATCAGTTATAAATAACCTAAATTATGGAGAGAATAATGATTGGTTGGTCAACTGGAACCTTTAAAGCAAACGGGATCGACATACACTACCTCCGAACCGGCGGCAACAAACCCCCTGTTATTCTGCTCCATGGGCTAATGTTGAATGGAGCGTGCTGGACTCCTTTGGCGCGGTTGCTGGAGAAGGATTACGACGTTATCATGCCGGATGCACGAGGTCACGGGTATTCCGGCGTACCAGGCCATGGCTACAGCTATGACAATCTCGCCGCTGATGTCGTAAGCCTTATCGAGGCGCTAGGACTCATCACACCAGTACTACTTGGGCATTCTATGGGAGGCATGACAGCGGCTGTGGTAGCCAGTCAAAACCCCCATCGACTGCGAGGGCTTATTTTGGCCGATCCAACATTCCTGACACCGCAACGTCAGCGCGAAGTTCATGAGAGTGATGTTGCAGATCAGCATCGCAGAATTCTCAATATGAAGTTGGTTAGAATATTTAAAGCAATCTACGCGTTTATTAAAAGAACCCGATAGGTGCGTACATAAATGACAATATCTTTTTTATGTTTTCCTTTCGTAAGCATAGAAATAACAATCCCTTTTTAAATAATTAAACGCGGGCAAGATTAATTTTTGTTCGAGGATGCCTTCATTCTTGAATCCTATCTTCTCTAAAACCCTTTTTGATCCCTGATTAGATAAATCGCATACTGCCCAAATTCTTTTTATTTCTTTTTGGCTCATTAGCCATCGCACCACCTCACCTGCTGCCTCAGTAATAAACCCTTGGTTTGTATAGTTAGAACTAATGCCAAAGTGAATTTGAGCTACACATGTGTTTTCTAATTCTACTAGAATCACGCCTATGCTTTCGTTGGTGCTACCTACAGCGACAACCCAGGCAAATTTTTCAAATTCATTATCCCATGGTAAATGACACCACTCATTCAAAAATTTCTTCGTTTGATCAATTTCGGTGTATGGTTTACGAGTTAAAAACATGGAGCTATATGAATCAGAATGATAATTATGAAAAAGATCATCCGAATCATTTTCATTAGCACGTCTCAAGATTAGGCGTTCGGTTAAAAGCATTACAGGCTTCATATGTCACCTTCCTAACTTGAGCAATACTTTTAATCTATACTTAAATTATAGCTTCATCAATCTCAACCCTGTTAGATGGGTACATTTCAGAGTTAATGTCAACGGATCTGAGGTATACCCTCGTTAAATCTACTCCCTCAATTGCATCCTCAAACATATCTCTTGCATGGAACCCAATAGTGTTTTTTAAATAAAACGCACGGCGTTCTTTTTGATCGATACTAATTTTTATAGAGTTGTTTTGTAAAGAATCCCTAATATTTTTAATAAGGTCAATATTTTCTTGCTGATTAGCCTGTTGCAATACCTTACCGTTTAAAAAAAATTGTCTTTGGCCATCTGTATTTACAGAACTAACAGGTATTTCAATAGTATCAAACCCGGTTTTCGTAATAGAACCTTCATTATTGAGGTTGAGAGTGCTGCTTCCATCTTTTGATATCCCGATGTGAAAAAGCATCCAGCACATATAATAAATTTTGATTTTTCTGAGACATTTTTATGGAACATTTCCTGCAAGAGCATTCTGAATAAATTTTTCTAATTTGAGGTATCGACCGAAGCGGATCATGTCTCGAGGGGAGATACCGCCTAAAGCAGGGTTATTGACACGGAACCATAAAGCAGTTTTCTGCGCATCACCATTAAAGAAAAAAACGAAACGGGGTCAAAACGAAACGGGGTCAGGCTTGCACAATTGCACAATTGCACAATTGCACAATTGCACAAGCCTGACCTAATTTTCACTAATTTTTGGTATTATGCAGAAAAAGAAAACAATAAGTAGGCTATCTCTGATATTGGTGCTAATATTGCCCAAAATTTAAAAACGAGGAGAAATCATGTTATCTACTGCGCAAAAGTTAGAAACCAAATCTGAACACACTTTTTCATCTACAGCGTTATATCGCACTGCTATCTTAGAAGGGGCAAAAGAAAGAAATAAAGAAAAGATTGATGCGGCACTTGAGCATGTTTCCTTGCACGCACAAGACTTGTCCGGTCATACGGCGGCTTATGAATTAACGCATGAGGGAGATGAAGATGCTCTGGCATTTTTAATAATAAATTACCCAGAAGAAAAAATAAGTATCCAACGATCTAGAATTAATGGTTACATGGATGATCAAGAACTAAGCAAAGCCTATCAACTTTTAGATGAAGCAACTGGTAAAGAAAGATTTATTATTCTACAAGAATTGGTCTATCTGTATGCTTCCAAGGGATTGACTGGCGCTGTAGAGCAGACCATCGCTTTAGCGAATAATCCTTTGGAACGACATGCGCTCTTACAAAAAGCATCCATAGGTTATTCAGTCTGCGGACAGATTGAACTCATGAAAAATATTTTAAAATCTACGCAGCAAGATGGTTATGCGAATGTAGTAGGCGGTCTAGCCTATTGTTATGCCAATGAAAATAAAACGCAGGAACTAGAGGCATTACTTGGCTCAGAACAGCATCCACCGGCGAGGCAAAAAATAGTAGAACAGTGGACATTCAGCTTGGTTTGCCAGGGAGATTGGGAGGGCGCACTTACAATATTGAAGTCTAAAACAACATTAACTCAAGAAATAAAAGCGGCCATAATAGGCTTAGCAAGGGGTTGCGTGCAAAAAGGCGACTTCTCCAGACAGGATGATTTACTTACATTAGTACGACATCACCATACGCAAATGCTTCCTCAAGTTTTGTCAACATTGATAAGCTCTCATGCTGCTACCGGTAATGTGGCTGCTGTGGGAAAGTTATTAACTTACGCCCGTAGTCTCAATATGGATAATAAACTTTGTTTAGTTGCTGCTATTGAGGGTTATATTGAAGGCAATCATCTGACAAACGCAAAAGGTATAGCAGAGTTTAAGTATGAAACGCTTGAAGACAAGCTGGCATTACCAAATCTTTTAAAGCCTTTTGCCTGTATGGGTGACTCTAGTGTAGTAGAAAATGTATTAGTGCAGCATTGCCCTTCTTCTCTGATAGAAAAAGTAACGAGACATTACTTAACGGGAGGGCATTTAGACTTAGTTAATAAACTATTAGCAATGGGCAGCAAACAACCAAAGCGGATTCGAAATAGCTATATTGAGTTAATTATTAATACTGTTGCTGAATATTTATACAGGATAGGGTTACACTTAAAGACAGATCAAGGAATATATATGGTTGCATTCTTTAATCCGGAATATCAAGATTTACTAGTGAATAAATTAAGTCAGTTTGAAATGCAAAATGAAGCAAACCATAGACCTGGCAGACAAGAGCAACATCCAAAGCTTTTTTTAAGACAAAAAAACATTTCTGGATTGTTGAGCGAAGCAAAATCATTGCATCCCGCATTAACAGCGCCGGCACTTTCATTTGCTGCACCCGTAAATTTTCGATATCGGGTCGGGAATCACTGGCCTTTCTTAGTCAATTGGTTATCAGGAACTGGACAAGCAATGGCAAGATCTAAAAAAATCAGCTTAGATTTGATATTTTACATTAGTGCCTTTGTTTTGCCTTTAACTTCGTTTGAAGTAAAGTATTTATCTGCAAATTTCTCAATGTTTCGAGCGACCCCAAAAATTTCTTCGTCTAGCTCAAAAACATCTTCTCCGAGTAAGCGCAGAAAAGGCTAATAAAATAAACGGGTGATCTAGCCCCGCTTTAGTAGACACGTAATTTTGATAAACTACGTGTCTACTAAAGCGGCGCTAGATCAGATGATAAAAATGCAAAATTAATAGTTCCTGATTTTTCAGAAAATCTATCGCATTATGCCCAAAGCTGAGCCGCGAGAGCTTTTTTATTTAGTATCGTGAATATGTAATTTAACAGTACTATTTGTCATTACACTTGCACCCAGGGACTCTCTAATTTTATTACGTCTATCCGTGGCTTTTTTTATCAGCTCCTTCAGCCCATTTTGCGCAAGAAAATTGCTTGTGGCAGATAGTTTTTTAGTGCGTATTTCAATGCACTGATCAAGTACCTTGATTGCCTCAAGTTTTTTCTCTTGCGCCTCACAGCATGCACCCAGATTAAAAAGAATACCGTGTCGCATATCTTCCTCTTGCGTGGTTTTTAAAGCTTCTCGAAATAAAAGCTCAGCATTTTTAAAATCACCTGCTTTATGAACTGCAATCGCATATTTATTTACAAATCTTGGTGAAATGGTGGCAGCAAATTTCCATTGTTGATAGATATCCTCTAATTCGCTTCTGTCAATTGGGTAACTCAATATCTTTTCCACAATCTTTTCATTTTGGTTTATCAAAGAGAGAAAAAGTGGAGTCAGGCGTAGTGATGACGCTACCCCGTCTATTGTCATCTTTGATTTTGGCTGCTTTTCACAAGGGTTTGCTCCCAAGTCCAATAATGTGGTGACTGCTTCCAGATCTTGTGTTGAACAAGCAGCCATCAACCCTGTCGTTTCATAAGCAGCTTGTTTTTCATCTATCTTGTGCCCATGTTTCAAAAAAAGCCTAATGATATCTTTATTCAGAGGAAATGGGCGATTTTTATCTTTGAAAACAACAAAACCAAATGCCGTGAATCCATCAGCATTTCTTAGATTTGATTTTGTTAAAGCATGCTCTAAGAGCAACTTTACACCTACTTGGTTAGCGCTCATCGCAGCTAGATGAAGAGCTGTATTCAAGCGGTGACGAACGTCTACTGCAACGCCTTTTTGTTCGAACTCCGTTTTGGCTGCATTACTTTCAGATCTACGTCGGCTTGTTAACTGAGTCAGGGCTAAATGGTCGGCGACAGTCGCATTCGGATCAGCGCCTGCTATCAATAAGGCAGACACATAGTCACTATCTCCAAGAGAGGCCGCTCGCATTAAAATGCTATAATCTTGCACAGGGGAGAGGTTTGGATTATACTTGTGTCTTTTTAATAGCGCTTCAAAAAAATCAAAATTCTTTTTAACATATGCTAATTCTAATAATGAAACTGCCTGCGGTCCTCCTCCGCTCTCAGATCCAAAAGGCATAGAATAGTAGTATTTGAGATAATGATTATTGACTTGACTTAGAATATAGTCAAAAAGTAGAGGCTGATTATGACAAACACAAGTAGAGAGAAGCATGGGTACCACCCCTTTCTCCAATGACTCCCAGTTCTTCTTGTCTAAATACTGCTTAAGAATGCCAATATTTCCATCGACACAAGCGTGGGCTAAGACTCTTCCTCGGAAGTTATTGAGCATATCTATTTCTTGAACAATAGCCGACATTTCAGTAACACTGACTGCTTGATCAAGCTTGTTATAAAGCATGCGTTCTTGTTCTTTTAACTGAGCGCTTAACTCGTCGCTTTTATTGCTCATTTCTGCAGAGTTTTTTGAGGTTAATAGGTGTGGTACACTCTGTTTGATTTTTGATGTTTCAGATACCGCATCTGTTGTGACATTTGTGCGAAGCGGAGCAACCCATTCTTTTTTCAATTCAGATGGTAATTTCACTTTCTTTTTCTGACTATTTTTAACAAGTGCTTCTGCTGCCTTCAGATTATTCTGATATTTTTCTAGAAATTGTTTGACGCTTCGATCGGCTCGGCCAGGATTGAAAAACAGCTTTTCATGTTCTTCAAATGCTTTGATCGTATCACCTAGCAATTTTTTATATTCTGGGTGCTCAGATCCTAGCTTGCTTGCGTCATCAAGTTCTTGTAACATTTTCTTTTTTATTTCGCCTAATTCACCTTGTTTTTCTATTAATTCTTGTGACAGTTGGTCAAGCAAGCTTCTAGCGTATTGTTCTGCAAGCTCCTCCACTATTTTTTTTTCAGCGTCTGATAAGGGCGTCGGTTTTTCTTCAGCCTTATCAAAGCACACACGACTAGAAAGGTAATTGCCCTCTTTATCAAAGTAGGCGCGGATGATGATAATTTTACTGCCCTTTTTATATGTGGTTGTGTAATGAAGAGGGCTAAATACATCATCATCGTTATATTTTTGATAAATTGACAAATGATGCTCAACAAACTCATATGTTTCGCTTTTAAAAACAAAAGGTTTTGTCGGCTTAAAAGGTAATTTCAACATGTAGAAAGACGTTTGTGTTGCTGAATTGTTTGTTGTTAATTTGGGTTTGCGCTTCGCCACTGAAAAATAAAAAGGATTGAATAACGACGGGGTGGAGAACATTTTTTGCGCCTTGATAGTTTTATAATTATTGTGAATGACTGCACTATATCACTTAATTAAGCCAATATCACTAGTTAAGATTAAATAATATACATATAGATAATGGCCGGTCATTCCAATTTTACCGTGTGCCGCGATAGTACCATCAGATTGGTAACGCCCTGGTTTATCTGAAGTTAAGTAATCAGATTTTTTAAGTGCCATTAGGGTCAGGCTTGCGTAGTTGGTGTGCCTGCGGCACACCAACTACGCAAGCCTG
>DHJK01000161.1:7424-10248 GCA_002404295.1 Legionellales bacterium UBA4722 | reverse complement strand
GAAAAAGAATCAAAAAATATTTTTAACTTTGAATCGGATAATATATTTAACCATTTAGTGAGAAAAAAAGCGCCAGCACTATCCATTTTAGTGATAGCTTTACCATTTACTGTGATACTTTTGATATCCTGAAAGCTTACTTTCTCAAATATTTTCTTTATTTCAGAAAGGGTTGAAATCGTCCATTCACCAGTACAAATTAATTCACCCATCTTTGAATCGAATTCTATATATTTTTGTTTGATCATGGCCATCTCTTTTATGAGATATAACATTATTGTACTTGATAATCTTATTAGTTTACCTGATTATGCTTATTGATTCTGTCTAGCAGCAATGCTATAAGAGTTAAGGGTAATTACTTATCTCTATAGGTATGATCATATGCTAACGAATATACCTATCATATTTCAAAATGCGAGGTTTAAAGGATAAAACCATGTTTATCGCACTACCACTCTCTATATTAATCCTTATATTTGTTATAGCCGGGGCCGCTGTATGGTTTGCTGGCATTCAACTTTCTAACATGACAGATAGTATTGATACACGTTTTGGCCTTGGGGAAGCGCTTGGCGGTCTTATATTTCTATCAATTGCAACCAACCTTCCTGAAATTGCCATTGTCATTAGCGCATCACTGAGTCATCAAATTGGCATTGCTATTGGTAATATTTTAGGTGGTATTGCAATACAAACTGTTGTGTTGGTATTGCTAGATGGGATTGGTTTAAAACGCACTGCAGCATTAACTTATAAAGCCGCCTCATTACAATTAGTACTTGAAGGTGTTCTTGTTATTATGATCTTAGTCATTGCTATTATGGGCACCCAATTACCTGCTTCTGTCTTATTTTTTCATTTAGCGCCTGGTGATTTATTAATTGCGGCAGCGTGGCTTATCGGACTGTGGTTAATTAATAAGGCGCGCACGATTCTTCCGTGGCATAAAAAAAGCCTTGTCGCCCAAGCCTCTCATCCTAAATTAACCCGCAATCAAATTAATCGAAAAAAATTAAGCACACCGTCTGTCTTATTAATCTTTACATGCGCAGCACTTATAACACTTTTAGCGGGTGCTGTATTAGAATTAAGTGGCAGTGCTATCGCAGCGCATCTGGATTGGAGTGGTATTCTGTTTGGCTCAACAATATTAGCAGCCGTTACAGCACTTCCGGAAGTTTCAACAGGCCTTGCTGCTATAAAAATGGGGGACTATACGTTAGCTGTGAGTGATATCTTTGGTGGTAATGCTTTTTTACCCGTACTTTTTTTTCTAGCCACACTTCTCTCAGGAGAATCTGTACTTCCTCAAGCTAAAAACACTGATATTTACCTCGCAAGCCTTGGTGTGCTTCTAACTGCAGTTTATATCTATGGGTTAATTTTTCGACAAAAACGTCAATTTTATTGTTTTGGTATTGATTCAATTGTGGTTCTTATTCTGTATATCGTTGGAATTATTGGTCTGTTCTTAATTACAGGGACATAATTTTTTTTGTATGAAAAACAATTTTCAATATTAGTTGTATCAAACTACCATAATCACTATATTAACTGCGTTACGGAAAACAATATAAGGTGCGCTATGGATATCATAAATGACAGAGTTACTGCTCAATGAAACAAACCAACAATTCAAAAAACCCAATTGCTATTACAGCCATTGGCATTGCAAACCCTCAATACAAACGGCTTCAAACTGAAACGGCTGAACAAATTGCACTCAGTTTAAATTTAAAACCCGCCGAAAAAAGATTGCTTAAGTCTGTATACAAAGCGACAGGGATTGAACAAAGATATAGTGTATTAAGTGATTATTGCAAATTGCCGGGTGAATATGATTTTTTTCCTAATAACGCAGAGGCTGCGTTTCCAGGCACTGCTGCACGAATGAAAATATATAAAGATAATGCGCTTGATCTGGCATTATCCGCGATAGAAAATTGTTTGTCTCAACTGAATAATTTTAATTACAGTGACATTACTCATCTTATTACAGTGAGCTGCACAGGGATGTATGCACCCGGACTTGATATTGAAATTGTTCAGAAGTTAAATCTTAATTCAACTACAAAACGCACTGCCATTAATTTTATGGGTTGTTATGGTGCTTATAATGCTATTAAGGTTGCTGATGCTATTTGTCAATCTGACTGTAATGCCAGCGTGCTCATTGTGTGTGTTGAGCTTTGCACGATTCACTTTCAAAAAAGTATGCACATAGATAATGTTATTTCTAATTCACTTTTTGCTGATGGCGCAGCTGCAGCGCTTATTCAATCAACACATAAATATAAAAAATATTTTACCCTGGAAAGTTTTCATAATGATTTATTACCGCAAACTCAAAAAGAAATGGCGTGGCATATTGGAGATAACGGCTTCGATATCGCATTAAGTACTTATGTGCCTGACATTGTTAAATCGGGTATTGCAGCTTTTACACATAATTTATTAAATAAACAAGGTTTAGTTTTACAGGATGTTGACTTTTACGCTATACATCCAGGCGGACAGAAAATTTTACAAGCTTGCGAAATAGCACTAAATATCAATAAAAATCATAATAAATATTCTTATCAAATTCTTCGACAATATGGCAATATGTCTTCAGCAACTATTCTCTTTGTGTTAAAAGCAATTTGGGATGATTTAGGTAATCAAGATCATCAGAAAAATATTTTTAGTTGTGCTTTTGGGCCAGGATTAACGCTTGAGTCTATGATGTTGAGAACACATATTATTTAATTATAATCAGGCCATTTATTATGTTTACAGAACGATCCCAAGAAAAGGAACTGTTAGATCTAGGCTCCGACCA
>DHJK01000161.1:0-7415 GCA_002404295.1 Legionellales bacterium UBA4722 | reverse complement strand
GTCATGATGAATATATTCAATGTTTAAAAAAATTATTTCTAGTGAATAAACTATTAGGATTTTTTAGTGGTACGGTTAAAATTCTTAATTCTATTTCAAAAAAATCCACTTTGCTTGATGTAGGTTGTGGGGGAGGTTTATTCCTATTACATTTAAATAATGTTTTTCCACAGATAAAAATGCTAGGTATGGATATTTCCGCCGCAGCAATAAATGATGCCAACCAATCTTTGCAATGTTGGCAAGCAAAGAATCCAGATATTTGTGTTTCTTTTCAGCTGCAAGAACAATCCCAACTTAATTGTTATCAAAATAGCTTTGATATCATTTTATCAACATTAGTTTGTCATCACTTAACAAATGATGAACTTGTTATTTTTTTACAACAAGCATATCTGGCAGCAGGTACAGCTGTCATAATCAACGATTTGCATCGACATCGTTTAGCATACTGGCTTTATGGTTTAGTGAGCCCGCTGCTATTTCGTAATCGATTAATTACACATGATGGACTTATCTCCATCCGTCGAGGCTTTACTCGTGTAGAATGGCAACGATTATTGCAACAAGCAGGTATTAAAAATTACCAGCTTAAATGGTGCTTTCCTTTTCGTTGGAAGTTAATTTTGTGGAAATAACCGTAGGTACAACTTGTTTTATTTTACCACTTAACTTTGCCCCGAAAGTAAGTATACTCGGAAACTGCTTCAAAATCGGAAGAATAAGTGACATAGTCGATGGACGCATAGTCAGTTGCGCAAACACCGCCGCTGCATAAATGCGATTGGCAAAATACGCATTCCATTGTTGAGTGTAGTCCAAACCCGCATCAGTAATATTCTTACCTGACTGAATTTCTTTTTGATGCTCTAATAATATTTGTGAGAGCAACCATGCCGATTGTATTGCCATACTAATGCCTTCCGCAATGACAGGATGTGCTTCACCTGCAATATTTCCAACGTAAAATATTCCCTCTGCATAACGTTGACGAATACCAGGTCGGATGGGACCCGCAGAAAGCCAACTTCCATCACGTTCAGCCTGCGCAAATACTTGACGCACCCCAAGACAAGCTTTATTGATATGATCAAAAACGGCTTCTCCAGCCTGTAAGCCCTGAGACTGTTGTCTCATCTTATACAAAGTATCTCGACGAATGCAGCATGAAAGTGTCACCCGATCATCGTAGCTATGAACAAGCCCACCATATCCGCCGGGAAATGCCAATAGCGGCATGAGGTCTGACTCAAGTTCACAATTTCTAAAATGTGCTTTAAATGCTAAAAGATCTGACGATTTAGGGAGTTCTTTACTCAAAGATTCAAAGCCGCGCTCCCATGAACCATTAGCCATAATTACAATACGTGCTGTAATTTGTTTAGTTTTATGACTAGAGGCAAGAGTACCGGTAAATAAACCTCCGTTGCGTTCCACAGTTTTAACATGCCATGGCTGCAACACTGTTGCCCCCGCCTGAATAGCCCTATCAAGCAAGAGACTATCAAGACATTCGCGCCCTAGTGCTCGTCCAAAATGGCTTGTAGAATGATTAGCAGGTGGCATTGGAGAAGTTAATATCGTATCTGCAGCAAATAGACCCACACGCCGCACTTCTGGCCCACCATGCTTAAGATAAAAATCGGCAATGCCAAGTTTATCCAATAAGGGCAAACTTGTAGCTGATATGAATTCACCGCATACTTTACGACGTGGAAAAATTTTTTTCTCAACGATTACGACTGACCAACCCGCTGACGCAAGTAGTAATGCTGCTGTAGCGCCAGCAGGTCCGCCGCCTATAATTAGCGCATCAAAAGGCACTGATTCTATCCTTGATATAAAATCAAGTTAAAATCAAATATAACCCATCAATAGCAATATTATTATTATCAACAGTAGCACGCCAACGCCGCCACTTGGATAATATCCCCAATTTTTACTGTGAGGCCAGGTAGGAATGACTCCGAGCAAAATGAGTATTAAAACAATTAATAAAATAGCACCTAATGACATATTGACTCCTTAACAAGTTAAAAATAAAAAACACGTCTCAGTACATCCCCTATAAAACACATGCTGCATATACTTTAATAATTTTTCATTTCATAATTAGCGACACGGTCACCTTTCTTGACTATAATTCTAAATTTTACCTCTTTTACACCAGAAATTGCTTTCGCAAGTTTAACTGCATTTTCTACTTGAGTCTTACTATCCGTTGTGCCTGTTAAATACACAACACCATTATTTGTTTCAACTTTTATATCCCAAGCAGAAATGTCCTTATCACCGAAAAGTTTTTCATTAATGAATTTTCCTTTCACTTTAGCTGTTATGTATGTATCAGATAACAGTTGCTTGCTTCCCTTAACTTTCAGATCAGTCGTATTCACATCTTTGACATCCACCGTAGACTCGGCAAGTTCCACTAAGGTACTAGCCTCACTTTCTGAGTTCACAACGCCTGAGTAAGTGACAACTTGATGATCTGTACTCACATTGACATTCAACTGAGAATGCTTGAGCAGAGGATCTTCAGCTATTTTCATTTTAACTTTACTGGTAATAGCATCATCAGATAAGGGAGTGTCAGCAAATAATTGGACAGAATACATAATGAATCCGGTAAATAGTACAGCTTTTAGCAAAGAAACGACTTTCATGTAACGACCTCCTGCCTATTCAAACCAAAATAATCTAAAAACTACAGTGAATTTATCACAGTACACTGTTTTTAATAAAACAGCAATTCTGAGTCCGATGCAGGAAAATGGAAATATATATATAGATGAGAAAACGTGATCAAATAATCAATCCCGTTTATGATTAATCACTTCAATAAGCAACGCCTAATTTACCTAATACATTAAAATTGTCCACAATAGGATACTGAACAACTGCTGCTACGTAGGTAGAGTAATGTTCTGTATATGCAACATTAAATCCTGGCGCCGTTTCATTTAAATCAATTTGACTCAACGTCTACTTATAGTTAATGTTTAGGTCTAGGACTTATCGAACACGGAGGATTTATGAGGTTCATTTATTTTTGTATCGTAGTACTTACAATCCTGTTCCCTTATACCTCATTTGCGAATACTAGTCTTAACATACCTATTATTCTTTATCATAATTTTAATCCCACTGTTCCAGGTAGCATGACTGTCACGCCACAAAAATTTGAAGCGAATTTAAAGCTATTAAAGGAGCACGGATTTACCTTTATTTCCTTAAAAGAAGCCGTTGAATATTTACAAGGTAAACGAAATACACTGCCTCCAAAGCCTGTTGTTGTTACTGCCGATGATGGCTGGGAATCTGTATATACTTATATGTATCCAATCGTAAAAAGATTAAATATTCCAGTTACTTTATTTATTTATCCCGGAAGCATTTCAAATGAAAAGAATTTCATGTCATGGGATCAATTAAAAGAATTAAAAGGATCGGGACTTTTTGACATACAAGGACACACTTACTCGCATCCGAACTTTAAGATTTCAAAAAGAAAACTTTCAGCTTCATCTTATGAACAGTATGTAACAAAAGAATTGGTCATTTCAAAAAGAATTTTAGAAGATAAATTAGGCGGGAAAGTGACTTTGTTAGCATGGCCATTTGGCATATATAATAGTTACTTAGAAAATGAAGCAGAAAAAGCTGGATATGTTATGGCATTTACTATAGGTTACCATACCGCCAATCGAAGTTTCAAACCAATGGAACAACCTCGTTTTATGATTGTAGATAATCTAATGAACCAAACTTTTAGAATTATCCTAAATGGAACTTAATGCATATAGAAGCTGGCTAGCGATCGTTTATACTAATCATACTTCAAGATGCGATTTGCCATCCTGAAGTGTAATAGGTATATATGCAATAAAGTAAATTTTTTTATCTCACCCCGCATCGCGAAAGTCTAATTTCGCTCTTATTGCTACCTACGCTTATACGTATTAGCAAACTTTACTGTGGCTACCTGCTCTGCAGCTGTTGGCTTGCCTCTTGACTGCAACATACAAGGACCAAGGGGCAAAAACTGAGGTTTAGATAACTCTCCTACACTAGGGAGTGATTTTTTCGAAACATTATTTTTCAGTAACTGACTTCGAGAAGGCGGCAATGTTGGGTAAGAATTTTTATTCTCGCTCAGTTGATTCATAACTTGCGAAGTAGTACCAGTCAATGTTTTTTGGACTTTAGAACTCGATTTTACAACCGGTGAATCAGTGTCGTCTGTTATAATTCGTAATGGCAAAATAGTTGATGCTTTGCTTGACAGAGACGAGGGTTTTTCTACTGACTTTTCTAATAAAGCAGAAGTACTCGATGCCTCACTCGATTTAGAAAAATCAACTAATTCGGCTATGACATCTGGATTTACCCGTTGTGCAACAGCAATTGCTAATACTGTTTTATCTTGATCCATTACCGCTTGCATATCGCCACCCCAAGACAATACTTTTTTTGCCCACGCTGTATTCCCTCGCAAAATACAAACCAACAAAAGTTGATTTAACATAGATTTTCTTTTTTCAGGTAACGTACCCTTCAAGGTATATGAATTCAATGCATCACCCATGCATGCCATCAATTTTAGAATGATATTTAAAGAACTATTATAGTGCAAAGCATTATCTAAGGGTAAATAACCTAACCTATCTGGATGCAATAAGCTTGCCAATGCCAAACCTTTACGGCGATTATCAAGTAATTCAAGAACAGTCATAAGACTTTGTTCATTTTGAATAGCATACTGTAATGGTATGCATTGAGTATCATGTTTAGGCATCATTAATAATCGATAATTTTTTTTATAGAGTTGACGTATTGTTGCTACATTACCACGCTTGCAGGCATCCGCCATTTCTTCCATCCATGCAATGGGTAAATATTGAATTTTTTCCAAATAATGACGATTATGTAATTGGGATTTAATTTGTTTAGCAATAACAGTTGCATCAATTAGTTTTAATGGTATACCCGTTATATTTTCTTTGATAATTGCTTCACGCTCAGCGATTTCGCCATTAGGCACTATTATCACAGGATCCGACATGATCAGCTTTGTTCGTTTACAGAATAATTTAGAATCAGTTTTAAGGACTTCCTGTCGAAGATTATCGATCTCATTTTTATCTTCAGGCAAATTTAATAATGTGTTAAATACGGTCTGCATAGAATCAAAATGACGAAAATCCGCTAATGGCGCGGGTAAAGATTGAGAAACAACATCTGAAAAAGTAAAAGTTGTTTTTTCTTCTGGGGTTTTTGTTGTGTTTTCTAATGGACTATTAGCGGATGTCGTTACATTATGTTTAGCTTTTTCTATCGTAGCCGCTACAGTCTGCATATTTATAGAAACGACTTTAGTATGATTTTTCTGGCCAACGCGTGGGCTAGTCTCAAATTTAGAAAGTGGTTTAGATGTTTCTTTTTGTGCGCTTTTCATTTATTTTTTTCCTTTATCTGTATAAATTGAATGTTTAAAGCTTTACGCTAGAAAATGATGACTTACCAAATTTGTTCATTTGTGTTAAAAGTTCCTCATTTTCAGCTTTTTTATCTTTTTGCTGTTGCTTTTTATTATGTTGCCTCAAACAACAACCAAAAAATAACATTGCAGTCGCGGTAACACCTACTAAAGCGCCAAATAGAGATGAGTTATTTTCTTGTACAACAATCCTATTATTAATAGCAGACTGATTCGCATAAGTATTATTAGAAAAATCGGTTAAATTCGATGATGGAATGAGGGTGAGATTATCATGGCTGGTAGTTGAATTTATAGAATCAAAAAGCATGGCCGTTGAGTTAGTCGAATTATTAGGTCGTTTCTTCTTTTTGATTTTCATCTTTGTAGTATTGTTCTTCTTGCCCAAGGTTTCATTGAGCTGTCTTGTTGTCGTCATGAAAAATCCTCTGTTTTTTAATTTTCGACATTCTAGCAGAAACTGGGCTAACTTCAATCATATAATTATTGGCATTTATTCACTTTCAAAAAATGCCATTCACACTGCGACTACCTCCCCTTAGGCGCTTCTTAACCTAATTTATGAGCAGAAGTAATCAACTGGACGGTTTTAATAGAATTTTGGTCAGCCTTTAAACCTTGCAATCTTTATTTGAGGCAAAACAACAAATTGTCAAACTCTTTTATGATGTTAACTTTTTATATAATATTTTATTTGTTCTTTCACAATTGCCCCACAGGCAACTTTCATAATATTGCACAACACAAAACAGTTTTATCAGAAGGACTTTCTTTTAATTGAACGGGTATTTCATCTTCTCTTTGATTTAACCTTGGATTGTAAGGCTCGGATCTCGAAAAAAACCCCTCAGTTGATACAGAAGTGCGCTTTTTGAAATCGCCATAATATTGATTGATGATATGATAAAGTGTAGGAGGCCAATATTGCTTGGTCTCATTCATGAGTGCATATTTGATGAATATTTTTTGTTTTTCATCTACAAATACTTTTAATGCTTCTAGAGCATAATCAGGATAAGGGGCATATAACCTGAGCTTTGGAAATAAATTTTGTAATATACAAAATCCCTGATAATAATATACGGGCTCATATTGCTCGTGAATTGGTTTATGCGTTAAAGCAGGTTTATATTTATTCGTTTCTGGGCAAATTTGCAGCAACGATAATGCACTTGATGCAGATATTTTTAATTTCTTCATACAAAATATAATTTCTGGAAGATATCCCGCTATCATGAATGCCAAATTACCTTCATAAAATTTTTTTTCTTCTAAGTATTGACTACTTAATTCTAAAGGTTTTGCTTCGTGCATCAGTGTACCACGATAATTTTTGAAATCTGCGCCTGAAAAAGTAGTACAAGTAGGCGTTTTTAAATGATTATTTGTTTCATTAAACATCACCATTTCATAATTATTATCAATTAAAATCACATTACGAATATCAGGCCCCCATATTGAATATAAATGCTTTTTAAAGCTGCTCTCACGATAATTCCAAAAATTTATACCTGCTGGAATATGTGGATTTGTAGTTGAATTTGGCTGTAGTTCACTGTTTGTTGATAGTTGAATGCAATGCTGAAAAGAATAGACAGGCCAAATAATTTTATCAGGATGAATTCCTGCCAATAACGCTACTCTTTCCTTTAGAAGATTGATTAATTCAATATTTCTAGCTTCATGACCCGCTGAATAAAATGAAACCCTTACTTTATTTTTCAATTTGATAACAATATATTGAAACAGTTCCAATATTCCGGGAAGTAATATGAAGCGATATACTTTATTTTCATACGATAAGCTTAAAGTATGCTTCATATGGTAATTAAAAAAATGATCTGGGAGAAGTTGTCTATTTTCTACTTTGATATAATTATCATAACTAGTAGTGTCATCTGGAACAATCACACCA
>DHJK01000145.1:3121-13811 GCA_002404295.1 Legionellales bacterium UBA4722 | reverse complement strand
CTATTGAACCTGAGTTGCTTATTGATAATCAGGAAATGATAAGCGGAATTAAATCACATCCGGCTCTTTTATGGGCAGCCAAAAGAAATCCAGCTTTGGGTATAAGTTAATGCCAGTTGCATTGAACAGTTTTTCCACATCCAAAGCAAGTGCTGAATTTTGTTGAAATAACTCTTGCTTGTCAATCCTTGTTTATAACCACGAAAATAAATTGAATACCCCTTGCGGAATCTTAAAATTTCATTAAAATATGCAAGTCCATGATGATCACGAGTTCAAGTAACAGGGTAAGAGATTTGAAATCCCTGGGCGTCTGAGCATGCTATTTTAATAGCGCATAATCCTGATACAGGAGCGCCAATCTCAGTGGTGACATCGTGGACCTAATTTTTTACTAATCCCTTCTATTTTATTCCTTTTTTTATCCCGCAATTATTGTGTTGATGATTTAATCATAATCACTTATCAACAATTATTTATATGTGTCTTAGTGAAAAAGGATTAATTAATGTTAAAAATAAAATATTGGGTATTAACTTTGACAATTGTATTATTTTCTCAAATAAGTTTTGGTATTAATCTTCCAAACATGACTGGATGCCATATACCTGTATCTGATTATGGCATTCTCACCGATCAAGAAAAAATTTCCCATAAGAATATACGATGGCAATGTTTTCCTGTCGAAGAGGTGACGCTGAGCTTAATGGACTGGGTTAGCGATAAGGATCATTATGTTAAATCAAAAATCCATAATGGAAATTTGACAATCACGGGTTTTACTAACGGTAAAAATATTCAAGAAGAGTGTCAAGGTAGGAATGAGTATTGCTTCTCTGATAAATTGTCTATAGGAGATGCGGAAAAAGTGTTTCATCAATTACAAAAAACTATGAAAGATAGAAAATATGTTTGTATTTTAGGTCGACATACTTCAAAAGAACTCATTTTTAATGGAGCACAACCCCTTGATAATTGGATTTTTGAAAAAATGCGCACAAAAAAACGTTTTTATTCATATTCTAAAAATGTAGTGTTTAAATAACCGCTTTAGTTTTCATTAGTTGGTACCCAATTAAGAGATCGTTCTTTTTGCTCTAAAAATATAAAATCCGATTGCGGCTACAGTTCCAGTGGTGAGTAATACAATTTGTATTAGGCTAAATGAGAAGAGAAAATTTCTTATTTGAGATGAGTTAAAATAACTCTTATAAAAGAGTAGTATTACCGTTGATAGCACAACACTAATAAAGATTGGGCGTATAAGCCTAGCGCCATTTTTAATGGCAAGCCTAGCCCCTAATCGACCACCCAGTATTTGCCCGGCAGCCATACAAAGAGCAATTCTGTAATCTATATTTTGACCTAATGCAAAACACGCTGTTGCGATAATATTACTTTTTAGATTAAACACTTTTGTATAGGCTGTTGCTTTCTGTATATTGTACCCAAGAAAGCAAGTCAGTGAAAAAAGCCAGAATGAACCTGTTCCAGGGCCAAAGAATCCATCATAAAAGCCTAGAATAAAACCGAAAATACTATAAAAATAAAATTCATTAAAAGATGTTTTTCTGTCTTCCATGCCTAACTTTGGAGAAAATATAGTATAAATAAAAATAATAACGAGCAAAATAGGAATAATTTTTTTAAGTACATCGCTACTAATAAGTTGACCTGTGAGCGCGCCTAATACAGTGCCGATAAACCCAAAAATCAAGCCTTTGTAGATTGTTTGGAATCTGAATAACCCAGCACGATAATAGCTACAAGCAGCAATAAAAGTACCAACAGAGCCTTGTAATTTGTTAGTACCTAAAGCTAAGTGTGGCGGGACACCAACGCTTAATAGCATGGGTAAGCTAATTAATCCACCGCCTCCAGCGATCGCGTCAATGGTGCCAGCAACGAAACCAGTCATGAATAAAATGAAGAGCAATTGGTAAGTTAAATGAGAAAACATATGACTTTATGCTCTTTAGTTTCAGTGAAATAGTATGCCGATCGAGGACATTACTTGATAATGTCATCATGTTTATAACCTGTGCTGAGATAATGAATTTAAATGAATTGTATAAGTGGAATGATTATAGCTGAGTTGCGTTTTTAATGCCATAATGATGAGCAGCGCGCACCATTTTCCTTTTACAAATACATAATGATTAATCTGAGGTTTTATGAAGCTGTATAATTTTTATCAATCTTCAGCAGCCTACCGTGCGCGCATTGCAATTTATTATAAAAATATAGATTGTGAATTTATTTCTGTTAATCTTCGTAAGGGTGAGCAGTATAGCGAAGAATATAAAGAACATAATAAGCAAGCAAGCTAGAGTTCCAACATTAGTCGATGGTGATGTTGAGTTTGGGCAATCCTCAGCTATTCTTGAGTATCTTGAAGAGAAATATCCTGAGCCCTCGTTGCTGCCTAAAGAAAAAGAAAATAGGGCATGGGTGCGTTATATTTCGCAAATTATTATTGGTGATATGCACTCTGTCATGAATTATTCGAGTGTGGTTACCTATTTGAAAGAGGTTTGTCTGCTTGATTCAGCGCAAATTAAAAATTGGTATCATCATTGGCTAAAACAAGGTTTTGATGCGTTGGAAGGTTTAATGTCTAAAGGTTCGGATAGTAAAATTTTTTGTTGGGGTGAGCAACCTACTATTGCAGATCTTTGTCTGATACCTCAAATTTATAATGCATTTCGTTTTGATTTTTCAATGGATAATTATCCAAGCTTGATGCGCATTTATACGCATTGTTCTACGCTGCCTTGCTTTGAAAAAGCGAAACCTGAGAATCAGGCAGATTATCCAAGTACATAAAAAATATACGGACACTTTTTTACAGCTAGGATTAATTCAAGCGCTCACCGAACGTAAAAAAGTTTGAACGACAGCCGAAAAACGCTCGGGCTGGTCATATGGAATCGCATGACCAGCTTCCGCGATCTGTACGACCTTTAAGCGTTGATTGTGCTCAGCAAGTTCTGCGGCCATCTCAGGAGAGACAACTCCACCAGCATCTCCGACGATGAGCAGGCTCGTGACATCAAATGATTTAATCAGCTGCACGTAGTCAGGATTTGGCGGCGTCAAAACTTCAAAGGCGTGTATGCTGGTTTGAAATCTTGCCTGTGCGAATAGTTCAATGACCTCTAGAGAGCGGCGGCTGTGTCTAGCCCTCATCTCAACTAAAAAATCTTCCCTTGGCCGATTGAGAATTCGGCGATGTTGATCTGCAACATCGCTCTCGTGAACTTCACGCTGACGTTGTGGTGTCAGGAATGTTGGATCGGCCAAAATAAGCCCTCGCAGTCGATGGGGGTTTCGACTGGCGACCACAGCTGCTGTCATGCCTCCCATGGAATGCCCAAGTAGCACTGGTGTGGTCAGTTCTAGCGTCTCGATAAGGCACACGACATCAGCGGCGAGATTGTCATAGCTGTAGCCATGGTCTGGGACGCCAGAATATCCGTGGCCCCGTGCATCCGGCATGACAACATCGTAATCCTTCTCCAGCAACCGCGCCAAAGGAGTCCAGCACGCTCCATTCAACATCAGCCCATGCAGCAGAATAACAGGGGGTTTGTTGCCGCCGGTTCGGAGGTAATGCATGTCGATCCCGTTTGCTTTAAAGGTTCCAGTTGTCCAGCCTGCCATTGTGCTCTCCATAACTTAGGTTATTTATAACTGGTGGTATATTGTCACCGATACGAATAAAAGTAACGTCAATAACTATTAGCGCTAAGACTCAAGAAAATTTCTCTGCTCATTTGTTATTTCTTCACCTAAAAGTCGCTAACCTAGATTCGAAATGTTTAATCAATTTGGCTAGAACATCTCTATGTACTCGACTTCCTGTTTGTTTTAGCTGCCAAAGTGCCGCTTCAGGAAACTCAAATAACATCTGCACACGTTTTAGTGTACTGAGATCGTGACTTGTTCCAGATTCAATCCGTTGTAAAGTTGTTTTACTGAGATCAAATGCCTCGGCAATATCGTGCTGAGTGATATTTAGTTTTTCACGTAATTTTCTAATATCAATTGGATTAAATTCACTTGAATAAACAGGCTCAAAGATAAAACTGGATGGCCCACGTGTTCCTATGGATCCCAGCAAGATAATTTGGTTTTTTTCGTTAGGAGAGATGCCTTGAGATTTACAATAATCTTTATAGGCAGGATTAGACTTATCAGGGATCCTATCTATGAATGATGAAAATAGCTTCCCTTTTTCAGATCGATGGCGCAATTTAAAAAGAGTGAGATCAGGGCCAATAGGGATGGCTTTTTTGGAATTAACATAATTTTTGTCATATATCAGCTCATATTTATCTTTTTCTTTGTCGTAAACTAATTCGCCGACAAAAACTCTTCTTTTTCTACCTTCGTGAAAAATTTGTAAACGGTTCTCATCAAGTTTAATTGGATAATTCATTCTCTAGCTCCTCAAACCGTTTTTTGATTAATGCCTTAATCGCCTCTTTCATAAACTCACTGCAAAAACTTTCATCGACTAGTTGGTAAAGATGAGAAAGTTTGATGCTTTGATAAAAATTTCGAGTATCATCCTGATACCCAAGCTTTTTAAACTCTCTAACATAATCACGCATGTTGGGCTCATTTGTTTCGCTCGTGCTAATTTTTCCTGTTGGATTAAAGTCAGCTTTAAGCATGCTGCCGCTTTCAAGGCTTAGATATGAAACATTGTCATAGATTGGAGATAGAGAACTATTATTTGCTGTTAAGATAAATGCCAAATTTCTTCCATGACGGTCATGATTACCAATTAATGCATCAAATAACGTTGTCTTAATGAATATTTTCACATCATGTGGGCGCTGAGTCTTTTCAGTAATGACGTGAATAATCCCTTTGCAGCTATGTTGGTCATCTGATCTAAAATGATAGAGATGTTGCAGATCTGTGGGGGAGGTTCCTGGATTGATAAAATTCTTAGTAACAAACGTTTTATCTCCATTGAAGTCAATATAATAAAACTCAGCTACGGGGACGCTTAATGCGTTGCCAATTTGATTGCATAGATATTCCACCTCGGGTAATTCGGGTGCTTCTTCTTGTCTCATTTTTAATATATATGAGTGTCCATTGAGGTCTGCGGAGTATTTTTTGAATTTACCATGAAAGAAACTTGTATTTTGTGGGCCCAGATTAGGAGTCTGCTCAGATGTGGCGCTCGATCTTCTTTGTAGACTAATAAACTCTGCGGAGCTGGGGGCGTTAAAGCATTCTGTGAAGCACGCAGGATGGAAGCCGTAATGTGCTGAGCTGAGGTCTTCTATTCGTAATTTACATTTTAAGCAATTCATGAAGGCGTCCAATAAGTTTATGTCTTATATCTAGTATAAATTGATTCCTATAGAAATCAAGTCAGAATTGATGTCTATAGCTATCAAGTTTAAGTTGATTTCTATAGACATCATCTCTGACTTGATGTCCATAGGAATCAAAACTAGCCTAGTCCGCGTCTCAAGGCGCATCTTTACCCCTATCAACATGGTCTTGGCTAGTTTTAAACTTTTAAACCACTGATCTAGGTTATAATAAGGCTGTGGTGTGGTGGCTTAACATGAAGAAGGAAAGTCCAATGTTTAGAACTCTTATTGCTTCGTGCTGCAGGTTTCTAAAAAAAACAGGCATTCCATTTTTGATTATTTTAGCAGTATTATGCTTGATTATATATTTTGTGGATAATTATTATAGTTACATTAACTTTGCTGATCGATCTATTAATTCCAATAACACTATACAAGCTAATATTGCGGCATTTCATGCGATTGGAATCGTGGTTCTTACATTTATTTTAGTATTGATTGCATGGATACAGCTAGCTGGCTTAAAAAAAACCGCTCATGGTGATTTCTTATTGAGAATTGATAATAGTTTTCAGGAAGGCGCAGTTTTGCGAGCAACGGAAATTATATATTTACTTGATCGTGAGTCTGGCGCGACCTGTAATGTACATGCATCACGTGATATTCGTTGCCGTGGTTGTGATGATGCAGTCACAGAAGTTATGAAGGTAAACTTACAGCGAATATACGAATCAACCAGCCCAGATGATATGCAAAAGAGATTAAATATTTCATTGTATTTAGATCATTTAGAGACAATGGCTTACTTTGTGAATGCTGATTTTATGTCAATAGATGATATTAATAATATTCATGGCGATATTATTAAATATCACTGTAAATTGTTTGATGAATGGATAAGTACTGTAAGGATACTTTCGCCTGATGCATATTCAGAGCTGTTAGGCTTATGCAAGAAAATATCTGATTAAACAAATGAAAGCCTTACCATTATAGGTGTTTAAAAAAAAAGGTTAATTATCCCTTTTAATTTCAACAGAAATCTTCAAATGTGTCGCCTCCAGTCCATTTTAATCCTTGCTCGATGCAAAATATTCTATCTGCATCGTTCTTATTAAAGTATGCAAAACTAGGGTAGGCTTGCGCAATTGCACTTTGATATAGATGTACAATTGCGCAAGATTAACCCCATTTCAGTTTTATAGAAGATAAAAAAGAACCTGTCACATCAACATACAAGATAGCTCGAATCCTATAAACCTTCATTTTTATCTAATAGATTGATTCCAATCATATTGATGAAGTTGAAAAGCTAGCTGATCAAGTCCGCATTCAATGGAATTTAGGGTCTGATCCTATCCCTGATTTAATCGATATATTTGAAGAGCGAGGCATAAAAGTATTTGCAATTAATAATGAGCAATACCCAAAAATTGATGGGCTTTATGCTGAAGTTAATAGAATGCCTGTTATTGTCGTTGGTGATCAACGCCCGGGCGATAGACAGCGGTTTACTTTGGCACATGAATTAGGCCATCTTCTTTTAGATAATCGTCTTGCTGATGGTTTAGATATAGAGAGTTGCTGCAATAGATTTGCGGGTGCATTTTTATTACCAAGACGGTCGCTCATTAACGTTTTAGGAGAGCATCGCAATTTGATTGAGCCACGTGAGTTAAGTTTACTAAAACAAGAGTTCGGAATTAGCATGACTGGTATTTTGCATCGTGCGGAAGACAACGGAATTATATCAAATAATGTTTATCGTCAATTACGCGCTGAATTCAATGAGCGTGGTTGGTCTACGATCGAGCCTGGCCAACAATACCCAAAAGAAATAACACACATTTTTGAACAAATGATTTTTCATGCCCTTGCTGAAGAATATATTGGCGAGTCCAAAGCCGCAGAACTAATGAATATGCCGCTTGAAACATTTAGGGCTCTGCGTGCTATGGAGAGCCAAGATGTTGCTCATCATCAGTGATGCGATTCTGGCAGTCGATTGCCGTGGAGTGAAGTAGAGAAAATGCTGACTAATAAAATTATTTAATGAGATGCAAATGAGTGAATTGGAATTTTCCCCACACGCAAAATACCATATAAAAAATAAATTTCAACATCCCATTGACATTTCACTAAGCCAAAGACATCATAAAGACGTTTTTTGCATATTGTGCATCGTATGTAAAAAAGGAAAGCCAGAAGAACAAACGTGCGTCATTGAGCAACTGTTCATCTGGCTTGAGAAAGCGCACCAGCCAAGTGGTCGAACACTAAGGCCAGTGCTAACCATAATCACCTCTGAGGGAGGCAAAAATGGCTAAAGAGATTTTAGCGGTTTCACAACGTCCAAGCAATCCCGTTTCACAGCTCGCCTATCTAATTCATGCAGCTTTGGATACGCGTATCAATCATTCTGATAATTTTTTTATCGATTATAAGCAACAACTTTGTACGCTGGTGGGGCTCAGTTTTACTGTTGTGCTGGCAGAAGGTAGCAAAATTGGGGCTTTCAGAGCTCATATTGCTACTTTTTTACGGTATCGCAGCTTGATTCACCAGCAAGACAAATTGGAGGCGTTATCGGTGGCGATAGCAGAAATGATTTGTAGTGCAATTTCTCCTTTTACGGTTCTTGGATTTCCGCGGTATTATGATGACTTTTTGTTAGCGCTAACGCACACAGTTAGCCCATCAGATACTATTTCTATTGAAATAAGGAATAGGATTCAAAAAATATTGTTAGAACTGCTAGACAAATGTGATTGATGTGATAGCCCAAGCCTGTAGAAGTTGATGAATAGGCTTGGGCATTGCAGCATGCAAATGATCTGACACCAAAACCGTGTCAGGTTTGTATGGGTAAATAATTTCATTGATATTTGTATCTATTCAGCGATTACCACTGGCCTAATCGTGCCCGCGTGCGTCTTTTCTTATGTTTTATCAAAATAATGAGATTACAATGACAGATGCATTAGAGCTATTATTTCAAGGTAGGGTGCCAAAATTTATGACGGATAAAAGTTAATCGAAAAGACGCACGCGGGCACGGGCACGCGCGCGGGCACGATTAGGTCAGTGGTAATCGCTGAATAGTTACTGATATTTTTTATATTTATAGCTAGAAACCATTAGGAATGTCACTATTATGACTAAGAAAATGTTTGAATTTTCCCCGATGAAAAACGCTACCAAGCGTTTGCAGCAACAAATCGAGTTTATTCTTGAGATTGATAAGTTAAAACAAGTGATGCGGCGTACACCATTACTCGACAAATCTAGAAACGAAAATGATGCAGAACATTCATGGCACCTTGCGATGCTCGCAATGATATTGGCTGAATATGCAAGTCCGGAAGTTAATGTTAACCGCGTTATTCGCATGCTTCTTATTCATGACTTAGTGGAAATTGATGCAGGAGATACATTTTTATATGATGAATCCCCAGCAGCCAGTTTAAAAGATGAGCGCGAACTTAATGCTGCTAAACGCATATATGGCCTCTTACCAGATGATCTCAGTTTGGAATTGATGGAGCTTTGGAAAGAATTTGAAGAACGAAAAACTGAAGATGCTAAATTTGCCGCAGGGTTGGATCGATTGCAACCGCTTTTGCATAATTATTTTACGGGTGGTGGTGCTTGGGCTAGCCATAATGTTTCAGCAGATAAGGTTATTGCCAAAAAATATTTAATCGAAGAAGCTTCTCAAATATTAGGTAGCTTAGCTGAGGAATTTATTGTTTATGCAGACCCATCCAAAGTCTTTCAAATTTGTTACCCATAAGTTTGTATCATCTCGTTTCCACGTCGGCGAACCATTGATAGGTTCAAATGGACTAAAGTAATAAGTTACATTATCAATTCTACGTCTGAGTTCAAATTTTTGTTGGTCATTTAGTATTTTATACGAGAGCTTGCTACCATGCGCCTTTAGTCTTTTTGGGCTTCCAATATTCGCCCTTTAATTTTTATGTTGCTTAGATACTCTATTAGCTCGAACATATTAGAAGATCGAGTTTATGGTGAAGATTTTCTGAACCCATTAAAATCTCCAATCGCCGATATAGGGTAGTGCGCCATATCTTCCTTGGAGGTATCCACGTCCAATTGCTTCATGCTTTCGTGGGCTAAAGTCCAGTAATGGATAAAGTTGGGTAGAGTTTGATTCATCTTTTTCTACAAACCAAATTTGATCGCGGCGAAAAAGTTCATTATCCAATAATGACGTATCGTGTGTGGAAAAAATTAATTGGGCATTTTTTTTATTTATTTCTGGCGAGCAAATTAGCTTGATTAAAAACCTGACCACTAATGGGTGTAGGCTGTTATCTAATTCGTCGATAATTAATGTTCGCCCATTGTCTAGTGCGTCAATCCAGCGACCAGCATATGCAAGTAATCGACGAGTACCTTCCGATTCGTCTGAAATATCTAAAGATATTTTTTCTGAGTGTGTGAAGTTGACTATTGGATGATCTTTGCTCATGATTTCTTTTTTAAAGTAATTTTGGATTTCTTGTGGCATTGAGCTAGGTAACTGAATTTTTTCTTCGTCGGGTTTTTTCATATCCAAATGAATATCTGCAATGCTGGGGTCAGCGGCCAACATAAATTGGAGCAGTCTTTTTTTGCCCTCGGCTGTTTTAAGAAGTTCGATGCTCGCATTAGAGCCGAGTCCTCTTCCGCTTGGAGGGTCAATTAGAATTAAATCTTTTTGAAACCAGTCAAAAATAGGTGCAAGCTGTTCATTGTTCAGTTTAACGGCGTTGGATAAAAATAAGACGTTGCTGCGCGTTAAATCATTAACTTGTTTTCCGCCTTTAAAGAATTTGCTAAAACTCCAAGAATAGTTTTCATTCTTTATGTCATACACACGACTAAACCATTTTTGTGCTTTACCGGATGGATATGCAAATAGCCATTCTTCAAAAATGCGATTTTCATCTACAGCAAAGCCATATTGATATCTTGTTTTATTTTTAATGAAGGTGATTTCAAATTCACTTGGCTCTGTGCGACTGGATTTATCAAAAGCAAAACTGTTAATGGGGATTATCTCGCCTTGTTGAGATTCTTTTGCGGATGAAATGATAAGCATGCGCATGAATAGTATGGCGCTAAGTAGGTTGCTTTTTCCGCCAGCGTTTGCCCCATAAATGACGGCGGCACGAACTAAGCGGAATTTCCCATGGCAGCCGGATGTGCATAAATTATCCTCAAGCTCTGAACCTGTGCTAGCAACCATGCTGAAGGTTTGCTTTTTATGGATTGATCTGAAGTTGCTGACTTTGAATTCAATAATCATAGTTAAATTCCGAATATATTGATTTATACTGAAATTA